>NZ_JBSGDB010000159.1:0-17857 GCF_053602155.1 Streptomyces sp. NPDC004561 | reverse complement strand
CCATTGCCTGGGAGGGCGCTCATGCATTGGCGGCGACGCCTCCTTATATGGATGGCAGTCAAAAACTTCCCCGGCATCCATCTCAAGCCTCTACACCGCCCTGGGCTTCGCGCCGCACCACACCTACCACCACTACCGGGAGCCGCGGACGGCGGACGACCCCCTTCCCGCCCCGGACGCCGCGGCCGGGGAGTCTCAGGAGCACGATGGTTTCGGTGGTGGACGGTCGTAGGAATCCCCTTGGAAGGGCATGAGCCTGGCATGCGTCACCCGTATCTGCCGCCCCCGTACCCGCCCCCGCCGGAACGGTCCGCCGAGCTGCGCCGGCGGTTCGCCGAGGAGGCCCGGTCCGAGCGGCCGGATCTGTCGGCGCTGTGCCTGCTGATCGGAGCGGAGGCGGACGGCTCGCTCGACGAGACCGGGATCGACGCGGCACAGGCGGAGCTGGACGGGCTCGCGGGCGAGCTGCCGTACCGGCCCGGCGGCCCGCGCGCGTGGGCGGAGGCCGTGTGCCGGCTGCTCGGCGAGCACTACGGCTTCCACGGCGCGCCCGCCGACTACCAGCGGCTGGAGTCCTCGCTGCTGCACGAGGTGCTGCGGCGCCGGCGCGGGCTGCCGATCCTGCTGTCGGTGGTGTGGCTGGAGGTCGCCCGCAGGGCGGGGGCCCCGGTGTACGGCGTGGCGCTGCCGGGACACTTCGTGGTCGGGTTCGGGACGGCCGGGGAGCAGGTGCTGGTCGATCCGTTCGAGAGCGGCCGGGTGCTGACCGGCGCCGACGCCGAGCTGCTGGTGGCGGGGGCCACCGGGGCGCCGCTGGATCCCCGGATGCTGGAGCCCGCGACGCCGCTGGAGGTCGTGCAGCGGATCCTGAACAACATCCGGGCGTGGGCCGCGGCCCGGCCCGAGCGGTCGGACGTCGCCCTGCGGGCGGTGGACCTGGCCCTGCTGATCCCCGCGCACCCGGCCCGGCTGCGCTACGAGCGCGGGCAACTCCTCGTGCAGCGGGGGCGGTTCACCGACGGCGCCGAGGAGCTGGACGCCTATGCCGACCTGATCGAGGTCGTCGACGAGCCGGCCGCCGAGAAGGTACGGCAGCAGGCGCGCACGGCACGCTCGAAGCTCAACTGACCCCTCAGAGCCAGCCCTTCTCCCGGGCGATCCGCACCGCCTCCGCCCGGTTGCGGACCGCCAGCTTCTGGATGGCCGTGGAGAGGTAGTTGCGGACCGTGCCCTGGGAGAGGTGGAGGGCGCCGGCCAGCTCGGCGTTGGTGGAGCCGTCGGCCGCCGCGCGCAGCACCTCGCGTTCGCGGTCGGTGAGCGGGTTGGCTCCCTCGGCGAGCGCGGCGGCGGCCAGCGTGGGGTCGATGACCCGCTCGCCGGAGAGCACCTTGCGCACCGCGTCGGCGAGTTGGGCCGCGGGGGCGTCCTTGACGAGGAAGGCGTCGGCGCCCGCCTCCATGGCGCTGCGCAGATAGCCGGGACGGCCGAAGGTGGTGAGGACGACCAGCTTGACCCGCGGGAACTCCCGGTGGACCTGGGCGGCCGCCTCGATGCCGGTGCAGCCCGGCATCTCGATGTCGAGCAGCGCCACGTCCACGCCGTGCGCGCCGACGGCCCCGAGCACCTCGTCCCCGCGGGCGACCTGGGCGACGACCTCGATGTCGTCCTCCAGACCGAGCAGCGCGGCCAGCGCCTCGCGGACCATCGACTGGTCCTCCGCCAGCAGGACCTTGATCGTGCTCGTCATGCCCCGGATACTACGTCCACCTGGGTGGCCGTGGGCACGCGGGCGACCAGCCGGAACCCGTGCCGCACACGGCCCGCCTCCAGGCTTCCGCCGGCCTTCTCCAGACGCTCGGTCAGGCCGGTCAGACCGTTGCCCGGACCGCCGCCGGAACCCCCGGATCCGTTGTCCTCGACGGTGAGTTCGAGCACCGGGCCGTCCAGGGTCTGGCGGTGCACCAGCTCGATCACGCACCGGTCGGCGCCGCTGTGCCGGACCACGTTGGTGACCGCCTCGCGCAGCGCCCAGGCGAGGGCGGACTCGGCCTGCTGGGGCACGCCCGCGAGGTCCGGTTCGGCGGGGATCTCGGCGGTGACCCCGGCCGCGGTGAGGGCGACCTGGGTGCCGGCGAGTTCGGCGGCGAGCCGGGGGCGCCGGTAGCCGGTGACCGCCTCGCGGACGTCGACCAGGGCCTGCCGGCTGACCTGTTCGATGTCGGCGACCTGCTGGGCCGCCTTGTCGGGGTGACCGGGCAGCATCCGCCCGGCCAGCTCGCTCTTCAGCGTGATCAGCGACAGCGAGTGGCCGAGCAGGTCGTGCAGGTCGCGGGCGAGGCGCAGCCGCTCCTCGTTGGCGGCGAGCTGGGCGACGGTGGCCCGGGCCTTGCGCAACTCGATCGTCGTACGGACCAGTTGGCCGACGCCGACCATCGCGAACCCGATGAGGACCACGAGGACCAGGAAGTCGCCCGCCTCCTGCCCGTTGTACAGCCCGACGAGGAACATCGCCACGCCCGTGGCCGGGATCGCCCAGTACGCCGCCCGGACCGGCAGGGTCGCCCCGCAGGCCACCGAGAGGTAGACGAAGAGCCCGAGCCAGGCGTCGCCCAGGGTGAGGGCCAGCGCGGGGGCCAGCACGCCGAGGACCGACAGCAGGGAGACGACGGTCCGCGGCGCGAAGGGCCGGCCCATGTTGCGGAAGACCAGCGTCAGGTAGGCCCCGACGAAGGCGGCGAGGCCGAGCGCGCCGGCCACGGTGGCACCGGTGGTGTGGCGGCCGCCGGTCAGGTCCTGGATCGGCGAGCTGAGGAAGATCAGCCAGACGCCGATCCACAGCACCTTCACGCGCACCTCGCGCCGGCCGCGGGGCCCTTGGCCGATCATCACCTGGTGCTCCGGCCGCCTCTCGCGGACCTGTGGGTCTTCCGTCATGGTGCTCACGCCTTCAGCGTGTCCTTCCGGTACAGCCAGGCCGCGCCGCCCGCGAAGAGGACGAAGTAGGCGGCGAGGACGGCGATGTCCGTGGTGTTCGGGGCCTGGCTCTGTTCGACCGCCCGCCCCAGTGCAGCGTACGCGTGCGTCGGCAGCCACTTCGCGATGTCCTGCAGGAACTGCGGGAAGGTCGTGGACGGCATCCACAGGCCGCCGAGGATCGACAGACCGAAGTAGACGATCATCGTGATCGGGCGGACCGCGTCCCCGGAGGCCACGTAGCCGATGGCGACGCCGAGCGCCGCGAAGACGAGGCTGCCGGCCCAGATGACGCCGGTGAGCGCGAGCCACTGCCATGCGTCCAGGCGTACGTGCTTGACGGCGGCGGCGACGATGAACACCACGACGATCGAGGGCAGGCTCACCACGGCCGCGCCGGCGGTCTTGGCGAGGACGTAGCCGCGTCCGGGCAGCGGGGTCAGCCGCAGCTGCCGCACCCAGCCGCTCTCGCGCTCCTTGGCGATGCGCTCGCTGTTGCCCATGAGGACGGCGGTCAGGGCGCCGAAGGAGGCCATGGAGACCATCAGGTAGGTGGCGACGGTCAGGCCGGTGTCGTCGACCTTCTGGCCGGAGCCGGAGCTGCTGGAGAAGATCAGGTAGATGAACGAGGGGTAGAGCACCGAGAAGAACAGGAACTTCTTGTTCCGCAGTGCGCGGGTCAGTTCCAGCTTGATCAGCGAGTTCATGACTGCTTGGCCTCCTCGGCCTCCGTGATGGCGACGAAGGCCTGCTCCAGGCCGAGGCCGGCGACTTCGAGGTTGTGGGGGTAGACACCGAGGCCGTACAGGGCGTGCACGGTGGCGTCGGCGTCGGAGGACTGGATGCGGACGGTCTGGCCCGACACGTCGACCGACGTGAGGCACGGCAGGGCGCGCAGGGCGGCCTCGTCGATCTCGCCCTCCAGGTCGAAGGCGAGCCGGCGGGCGCCCGCCTTGGCCTTGATCTCGGCGGCGGTGCCGTCGGCGAGGAGCCGGCCGCGGTGCAGCACCAGGACCCGGTCGGCGATGGCGTCGGCCTCTTCGAGGTAGTGCGTGGCGAAGAGGACCGTACGGCCCTGGTCGGCCTGCTCGCGCATGGTGGCCCAGAAGGACTGGCGGGCGGAGACGTCCATGCCCGTCGTCGGCTCGTCCAGGATGATCAGGTCGCTGTCGCCGGCGGTGGCGAGGGCGAAGCGGACCCGCTGCGCCTGGCCGCCGGACAGCTTGTTGACCTTGCGGTCGGCGATCTGCGTGATGCCCGCGCGGGCCATCACGTCGGCGGGCTTGTACGGCTTCGGGTGCAGCGAGCAGGAGAGCTTCACCAGTTCGGCCACGGTGACCTCGTCCATCAGGCCGCCGCTCTGCAGCATGGCGCCGACCCGCCCGGCGACGATCGCCTCGCGCGGGCTGCCGCCGAACAGGCTCACCGTGCCGCCGTCCGGGTGCTTGAGGCCGAGGAGCAGGTCGAGCGTGGTGGACTTGCCGGCCCCGTTCGGGCCGAGGAGGGCGACGGTCTCCCCCGGGTACAGCCGGAGCGAGAGGCCGTCGACGGCCCGCACGGCCCCGTACGTCTTGGTCACCTGGTCGAACCCGACCACCGGGGTGGTGGTGGGCGGCGCCACTGTCGTTGTCATGTTCCCCATCGTGGCGGTGCGGGGCCCGGCTCCGGCAGTGTCGGCGGTCCCGAGAGCCGGATGACAGATGTCATGCCACGGGGATGACACGCGCGCGGGGGGCGCCCGGCGCGATTGCCGGACGCCCCCGCGCGGTGGCGCTAGTTCGGGTTCGTGCTGATCACGGCGACCCGGTTGGTCCTGCTCGTCAGCGCCTGGCGCAGGGCGCCGTAGACGTCCTGGGGCGTGACCGGCGTCTTCTCGCCGTTGGCCCGGGTGATGAGCACACCGTCGAAGGTCTGGCCGTACAACTGCTTCAGGGCGGCCAGGTCGGGCTTGTCGACCAGCTTGCCGTCGACGGCCGTCACCTTCAGGAACTTCCACAGGGACTTCTGCGGGCTCATCGCGATGGCGTGCGCCGCGTCCGTCCGGACCGTCACGTTGGCCGACATCGCCGGCTTCGCGAACTCCCGCATCTCGCGGTCGACCTCGGCGTTGGGCACCGTCGGCTGCCTGGTGCTCGCCGGGACGGTCACCGGGGCGGCGTTGCCCGTCTCCACCGCCGTGCGGAAGGCCTGTTCGACCGCCTGGGTCGACTGGGCCGCGTCGATGGCCTTGCCCGCCTTGCCGTACACGGCGACGGCCGCACCGGCCTTGAACGTGATCCCGCCCTCGGTCACCGAGCCGGAGCCGCCGCCGGCCTGGAGGAGGGCGGCCTGCAGCTTCTCCTCGTCGACCGTCATGACCGGATCGACGACGCGCTCCTGGCCGAAGAGGGACCCGATCACGGAGACCGGGTTGTAGTCGCTCTTCGCGGCCTTGCTCGCGGTGGCCTGGAAGTC
Organism: Streptomyces sp. NPDC004561; assembly: GCF_053602155.1. Lineage (NCBI taxonomy): Bacteria > Bacillati > Actinomycetota > Actinomycetes > Kitasatosporales > Streptomycetaceae > Streptomyces > Streptomyces sp. NPDC004561. Next base: position 12,430 of record NZ_JBSGDB010000159.1, on the reverse strand, counting down.
GAACTGCAGACCGGCGTTCTCCGGGGTGAGGGTGACCGTCCTGCCGCCCACGGCCAGCTTCAGCGGCTTGTTCACGCCGCTGCCGAAGGCGTCGTCGAGCTTCTTGACGGCGTCGTCACGGGTGCCGCCGCCGACGTCGACGCCGAGCACGGTGGTGCCCTTGGGCACGTCGGTGTGGTTCATCAGCAGTCCGGCGCCGTAGACACCGCCCGCGACCATGACCACGCCGACGCCGAGCAGCACCAGCTTGCTGCGGCCCTTCTTCTGCGGCTTGGCCGCCGCCTTGGGCGCGGCGGCCGGCTCCGGCTTGGGGGCCGTGGCCGCGGCCGGGCCGCCGCCGGGTCCGCTCGGGCCGAACGGCGCGCCGCCGGCGCCCGGGACGACCGGGATGCCGCTGGTGACGGTGTGTCCGGAGACGTTGTCCGGGGCGCGGAAGCCGGGCGCGCCCGGTTCGGGGGCCGGTTTCTGCGGGGTGAGGATCGCGGTGTCGTCGCTCAGCCCGCCGCCGGGGGTGAGTCCGGTGGGGCCCGTGCCGAGGGGGGCGCCCGGGGCGCCGGGCCCGCCGAGACCGGTGGGGCCGGTGGGGCCGTCGAGGTCGGCGAGGGCGCTGCGCGGTGCGCCCTGGCCGCCGAAGCACACCGGCACCCGCAGCTTCCTGCTCGATGTGCCCGCTCCCCTCCCGGACCGCGCCCGCGCCTTCGTCGTCGGGGCGCTGACCCGCACCCGCGAGATCCACGCCGACGCCCTGGACGCCGAGGACCGCGCCACCCTCGACCGTCTCCTCGACCCCGACGACCCCGGTAGCCTGCACCGCCGCCCCGATGTCTTCGTGCTCGCGGCCCACACGGTGCACCGGGCGGTACGGCCGGCCTGACCGGTCCCGCCCGGCGCTGTCTGCCGTCGGTGCCGAACCCCCCTTCGCGGAACCGCACTTGACTTGGAGAGCGCTCCAGGTGATGGACTCGCGGTCTCATCGACGCACAGGGGGAACGACGTGAACGACTCTCCGGTCGCACTCATCACCGGCGGCGCCACCGGTATCGGGTCCGCCGTGGCGCGGCAGTTGCTCGGCGCCGGGTACCGGGTCACCGTCACCGGCCGGTCCGAACGGCGGCTGCGCGACTTCGCCGACGGGCTCGGCGATCCGGCGGGGCTGCTGACGGCGCCCGGCAACGCCTCGGCCTTCGACGACGTACGGGACGCGGTCGACCGCACCCTGAAGGCGTACGGCCGCCTGGACACCGTCGTGGCCAACGCCGGCTTCGCCACCCACGACTCGGTCGCCGACGGCGATCCGGCCGGCTGGACCGAGATGGTGCTCACCAACGTCCTCGGCCCGGCGCTGCTCATCCGTGCCTCCGTCGAGGCGCTGAAGGAGTCCCGCGGCCGGATCGTCCTCGTCGGCAGTGTCGCCGGGTTCGTGAACACGCCGGGCAACATCTACGGCGCCACCAAGTGGGCGGTCACCGGACTCGCCGAGAACACCCGGCGCCAGGTCACGGAGTTCGGCGTCGGGGTCACTCTGGTCGCCCCCGGCCGGGTGGAGACCCCGTTCTGGGACGGCAACGGCAGCCTGCCCCCGGGGCCCCTCCTGACCGCCGAGCAGATCGCCGACTCGATCGTCTGGGCGATCCGGCAGCCGGCCGGGGTCGACGTCAACACCGTGGTCGTACGCCCGCTGGGTCAGCCCAACTGACGTACGGCCGAAATCAGTTGTTCTGCAGGAACTGCTGGGCCAGCTGGTTCCCGAGGGAGACCGCCGCGCCGTGGCTCTCGATGGGGGAGACCCTGGAGTTCTTGAACAGGATGTAGGTCACGCCCGAGTCGGCGCCGCCGGTGGCCGGATCGGGGTCGATGCCGAGCGCCTTGGCGGTGGCGTACGACGCCTCGCCGATGATCTTCGTGGGGCCGGTGTCGCCGACGACGGCGTACTCCACCCTGCCGCCGTAGACGACGGCGACCACGCCGCCGCCCCTGATGCCTGAAGCGGAGTAGTTCCAGATGCCGCTGGCGCTCGGCACCACGACGTAGGGCAGCGACTCGGCCTTCAGCGGCTTGCCGTCGGACTGGTGGAAGGCGGTGTCGTCCTGGTACCAGGGGTCGCGGTTCTCGTTGCAGTCGGTGGTGCGCTGGCCGTCGCAGTCGATGTCCATGTCGGCCTTCCAGAACACCGCGCCGTTCTTGCCGCACACGGGGACCGTGGCGGACGTCTCGTCGTCGGTCTTGTACTTGCCGTTGGATATCTGCGAACAGGACTTCACCTTGGCGAGCAGGTCGGCCGCGCTGACCGTGCCCTCCTGGGCGGACTTCGGTGCGGGGGTCGCGGAGGCGTGCGCCGGGAGGAGTCCGGCGGCGAGCAGCGCGGCCCCGGAGGCCGTGGCGAGGGTCAGTGATCGAAGACGCACTGTGGGGGACCCTTCTGTTAGGAAAGTTTCCTTACCGGGTGCCGCCCAAGGTGGACCTGTTTGCATGTCCTCGTCAACCCTCGATCCCCGAACTCCCCGAATCCGCGCGGATTGCGGTGGTTCGCGACCGTGGCGAGACTTGAGGAGGGGGATGTTCCGGACATCCGGAGGCGAGACGCATGTTCGTACGTGCGGTGTACGCGACCGGCGATCCGGCGCACCTGAGCACGGCCGTCCGGGCCCTGAACACCGAGGGGCACGACCTGCTCGAGGAGCGGCCCGGTTACCGGGGCGCGGGCGTCTTCGTCGACCGTGAGCTCGGCAAACTGCTCACGTTGAGCTGGTGGGAGTCCGAGGCGGCGCGGCACAACAGCGACGAGGTGATGCGCGAGCGGCGGCCGGCGCTGCTGCAGCCCTTCGCGGGGACCATGGCGGTCGAGAACTACGAGGTCGCCGTCTTCCACCCCGGGCACCGGCCGGTCACCGGCGGCGGACTAAGGGTCACCAGGGTCGAGTTCGAGCCGGCGGACGCGGATCTCGCCGCCGAGACCTTCCACGCCAATGTGCTGCCGCGGCTGGAGGTCCTGCCCGGTTTCGCCGGGACGGCCCTGTTCCTGGACCGCGAGCGCGGCCGCGGCATGACCGGTGTCATCTTCGCCGACCGTCAGGCGCTGGCCGCGTCCCGCACGGGTCAGGCGGCGGTGCGGCGCGAGGCCGCGGCCAAGGCGCACGTCACCGTGATCGGCCTGGACGTGCGCGCCGACTGAGCGCCCGCCCGCGGGGCGGCGCGCGGCCGTCCGCACCCGCCGCTCGGGCGGGAGGGACGGCTCGGCGGGCCGGGGAATCAGCCCAGGTCGAAGGCGGCCGGGTCGGGGCCCAGGCGCCGGTCCTCGTTGAGCGCGCTGATCGCCGCGAGGTCCTCGTCGTCCAGGCTGAAGTCGAACACCTCGATGTTCTCCTTGATCCGGGACGGCGTCACGGACTTGGGGATCACCACGTTTCCGAGCTGGACGTGCCAGCGCAGCACCACCTGGGCCGGGGTGCGGTTGTGCTTCTGCGCGATCGCCACGATCGCCGGCACCTCCAGCAGGCCCTTGCCCTGGCCGAGCGGCGACCAGGCCTCGGTCGCGATGCCCTGCTCGGCGTGGAACTCCCGGGCGGCGTGCTGCTGCAGATGCGGGTGCAGCTCGATCTGGTTGACCGCCGGGATGACGGAGGTCTGCGAGATCAGCCGCTCCAGGTGCTCGGGAAGGAAGTTGGACACGCCGATGGCACGGGTCCGGCCGTCGGCGAGCAGCTTCTCGAACGCCTTGTAGCTGTCGAGGTACTTGTCCCGGGACGGCAGCGGCCAGTGGATCAGGTACAGGTCGACGTGGTCGAGACCCAGCTTCTCCAGCGACGCGTCGAAGGCGCGCAGCGTGGAGTCGTACCCCTGGTCGCTGTTCCAGAGCTTGGTGGTGACGAAGACGTCCTCACGCTTGAGGCCGGAGGAGGCGATGGCCTTGCCGGTGCCCTCCTCGTTGCCGTAGATCGCGGCTGTGTCGATGCTGCGGTACCCGGCCTCCAGCGCCGTGGCGACGGCCCGCTCGGCCTCGTCGTCCGGCACCTGCCACACGCCGAAGCCCAGCTGGGGCATCTCGACGCCGTTGTTGAGGATGATCGGGGGGACCTTGCTGCTCACGAGCTTCCTGATCCTTAGGTTGTCGACAGGTGGTACTCCCATCGTCAACGATCACACACGCCGATGCATTCCTGCCCCGCGGATCCGGTGTGACCGACCGGCGAGTCGGTCAGCGGAGCGAAGAATGGCCGAAAACGCGCCGACGTCGTCGTCACGTCCGGTAGAGGGCCTCGACCTCACCGTCGTACGCCTTCTCGATCGCCTTGCGCTTCAGCTTCAACGACGGTGTGAGCAGGCCGTGTTCCTCGGTGAACGGCTGCGCCAGGATGCGGAAGGTGCGGATCGACTCGGCTTGGGAGACGAGGGTGTTGGCGGCGACCACCGCACGGCGCACCTCCGTCTCCAGGTCCGGGTCGCGCACCAGCTGGGCCGGTGCCATCGGCGGCTTGCCGCGCATCTGCAGCCAGTGCTCGACCGCTTCCTGGTCGAGGGTGACCAGGGCGGCGATGTAGGGGCGGTCGTTGCCGACCACGATGCACTGGCTCACCAGCGGATGATCACGGACCCGCTCCTCCAGCACGCCGGGGGAGACGCTCTTGCCGCCGGAGGTGACGAGGATCTCCTTCTTGCGGCCGGTGATGGTCAGATAGCCGTCCTCGTCCAGGGAGCCGAGGTCGCCGGTGGCCAGCCAGCCGTCGTGCAGGGACTGGTCGGTGGCCTTGGGGTTGTTGAGGTAGCCCTGGAAGATGTTGCCGCCGTGCAGCCAGATCTCCCCGTCGTCGGCGATGTGCACGGTCGTCCCGGGTATGGCCTGGCCGACCGTGCCGTAGCGGGTGCGCTCGGGCGGGTTCGCCGTCGCCGCGGCCGTCGACTCGGTCAGGCCGTAGCCCTCGTAGACCTGCACGCCCGCGCCCGCGAAGAACAGGCCCAGCCGGCGGTCCATCCCCGAGCCGCCGGACATCGCGTTGCGGATCCGGCCGCCCATCGCCGCGCGCACCTTCGTGTACACGAGCTTGTCGAAGAACTGGTGCTGCATGCGCAGCCCCGCCGACGGGCCGGGCCCGATGCCCCAGGCCTTGGCCTCCACCGCCTCCGCGTACTTCACCGCGATGTCGACCGCCTTCTCGAACGGCCCCGACTTGCCCTCCTTCTCCGCCTTGCGCCGGGAGGCGTTGAAGACCTTCTCGAAGATGTACGGCACGGCGAGGATGAAGGTCGGCCTGAACGCCTGGAGGTCGGGCAGCAGGGCGGCCGCGTTCAGCTGCGGCTGATGGCCGAGGCGGACCTTGCCGCGGATGGTGGCGACCTCCACCATCCGCCCGAAGACATGCGCGAGCGGCAGGAACAGCAGGGTCGACGCCTCGTCGCCCTTCTTGGAGTGGAACACCGGCTCCCAGCGGCCGACCACGCTGTCCGCCTCGACCATGAAGTTCCCGTGCGAGAGCACACAGCCCTTGGGGCGGCCCGTCGTGCCCGAGGTGTAGATGATGGTGGCGACCGAGTCCGGGGTGACCGCCTGCCGGTGCCGGTCCACCACCTCGTCGTCCACGTGCGCGCCCGCGTCGTAGAGCTCCTGCACGCAGCCCGCGTCCAGCTGCCACAGCTGCCGCAGCTGCGGGAGCCGGTCGATGACGGTGGCGACGGTCATCGCGTGGTCCTCGTGCTCCACGATCGCGGCCGTGCACTCGGAGTCGTACAGCATCCAGAAGCACTGCTCGGCGGAGGACGTGGGGTAGACGGGCACCACCTGGGCGCCGATGGTCCACAGCGCGAAGTCGAACAGGGTCCACTCGTAGCGGGTGCGGGACATGATCGCGACCCGGTCGCCGAACCGGATCCCGCGGGCGAGGAGTCCCTTGGCCAGGGCGAGGACCTCGTCGCGGAACTCGGCGGCGGTCACATCACGCCACTGCCCCGCGGCGTCCTTGCGGCCGAGGGCGGCATACAGCGGGTCCGTCTGAGCATGTTCGAACACCACGTCGGCCAGACCGCCCACCGGCGGTGCCGTCGTGAGCGGCGGGTTGGTGAACTCGCGCAAGCCTCGCTCCCCGTTCCTCGCTCCTTGGTCACGCCCGTGATGCTCGGCACAGCGCCGTGAAAGCTACCCCACCCGTTGACCGGAAGGGAGGGGTGCGGAAACCGAGCAAACCTCACGTTTTTCCCGGCCGGTGACCGGAAAATGCCCTCACATGCGGAAGGGCCGGACACAATACTGACGGGTCAGTAAGTTTCGGTGCCGTAATCTCCACCGAATCTGTACGTGCCGATTACGGCCTCATGCCCCAGGTGGGCGGCCTGTAACGTCCGGGTCAGCGGCCGCGGCGGTGCAGCCGCTCCCCGCCCGCGAGGACGGCCGCCGCCAGCGCGTTCGCCGCGCCCTCCGCCGCGGCCCGGCGGCGGCCGTGGACGAGGACGAAGTCGACTTTGCCCAGTTCGGGCAGGCCCGCGCGGTCCGGGAGGCGGAACAGGCCCGGCGGGATCAGCCGGCGGGAGTGCGCCATCACACCGAGCCCCGCGCGGGCCGCGGCGATCAGCCCGTTGAGGCTGCCGCTCGTGCACACGATCCGCCAGTCACGGCCCTCCCGCTCCAGGGCCTCCAGGGCGCGCGCCCGGGTGAGGCCGGGCGGCGGGTAGACGATCAGCGGCACCGGCCGGTCGGCGTCCAGGCGCAGCCGCTCGGCGCCGATCCACACCAGGTCGTCGCGCCAGACCAGCGAACCGCGTGGGTCCTCCGGGCGGCGCTTGGCCAGCACCAGGTCGAGCTTCCCGGCCGCCAGCTGCTCGTGCAGGGTCCCGGACAGCTCCACCGTCAGCTCCAGGTCGACCTCGGGGTGGTCGTAGCGGAAGCCCTCCAGGATCTCCGGCAGCCGGGTGAGGACGAAGTCCTCCGAGGCGCCGAACCGCAGCCTTCCCCGCACCCGGGTGCCGGTGAAGAACGCCGTCGCCTGCTCGTGCACCTCCAGGATCCGGCGCGCGAAGCCCAGCATCGCCTCGCCGTCCTCGGTCAGCTCCACGGAGTGGGTGTCCCGGGCGAACAGCTGGCGCCCGGCCGCGTCCTCCAGCCGGCGCACGTGCTGGCTGACCGTGGACTGGCGCAGCCCGAGCCGCCGGGCCGCCTGCGTGAAGCTGAGCGTCTGGGCGACCGCGAGGAAGGTGCGCAGGTGCGTCGGGTCGTACACGGTCCGAGCCTATCGCCGATCGTGATGACAGTCAGAGTGGTATGTGGGATTCCCGATCGAGGCGGGGGAGAGGACGATGGAGAGGGGCCCTGCGGGCCCGGAACCGGACGAGAACAAGAGCGACGCACAGTAATCGGAGCACCGTGAAAAGCCTGCGCTGGCCGAGTTGGATGCCGATCGACCCGTACATCGTGCTGCTGCTCGGGACGGTCGGCCTCGCCGCGCTGTTCCCGGCCCACGGGACGGGCGCCGACGTGGCCTCGGGCGCGTCGACGGCCGCGATCGCCTTCCTCTTCTTCCTCTACGGCGCCCGGCTGTCCACCCGTGAGGCGGTCGACGGACTCCGCCACTGGCGGCTCCACGTCACCGTGCTGGCCTGTACGTTCGTCGTCTTCCCCGTGCTGGGGCTGGGCGCGCGCGGGCTGGTGCCGGTGCTGCTGACCCAGCCGCTCTACCAGGGCCTGCTGTTCCTGACGCTGGTGCCGTCCACGATCCAGTCGTCCATCGCCTTCACCTCGATCGCGCGCGGAAACGTGCCCGCCGCGATCTGCGCGGGCTCCTTCTCCTCCCTGGTCGGCATCGTCGTCACACCGCTGCTGGCGGCCGGGCTGCTGGGCAACAGCGGCGGCGGGTTCTCCGCCGACTCGCTGGTGAAGATCGTGCTGCAACTCCTGGTGCCGTTCCTCGCCGGGCAGGTGCTGCGGCGGTGGATCGGCGGCTTCGTCGCCCGGCACAAGAAGGGCCTCGGCCTCGTCGACCGCGGCTCGATCCTGCTGGTCGTCTACACCGCCTTCAGCGAGGGCATGACCCAGGGCATATGGCACCAGGTCAGCCCCGTGCGGCTCGGCATGCTGCTCGCCGTCGAGGCCGCGCTGCTGGCCGTGATGCTCGTGCTGACCTGGTACGGCGGCAGGGCGCTCGGTTTCGGCCGGGAGGACCGGATCGCCATCCAGTTCGCCGGCTCCAAGAAGTCCCTCGCCTCGGGGCTGCCCATGGCGAGCGTCCTGTTCGGCGCCCACGCCTCCCTGGCCGTGCTGCCGCTGATGCTCTTCCACCAGATGCAGCTGATGGTCTGCGCGGTCATCGCCAAGCGCCGGGCCCACGACCCGGAGTCCGCGGGGTCAGCCGCGGACACGGTCCAGGGGCAGCCAAAGGACCGTGTCCTTAGGTGACCGCAGCACCCTCGGGTCCGACAGCTCCTGGTCGGTCAGTGCCCGGTCCCACACGCGCACCTCGTCGATCGCCCCGGTGAGGAACGCCCGGCCGTCCATGCGCTGACCGATGTGCACGCCGAACGGCGAGTCACGGCTGACCGAGCCCGGCACGTCGGCGGCGGAGGACTCCGCGCCGTCCACGGACAGCGACAGCCGGCCGCCGCCTCTGCGCAGGACCGCGTGATGCCATGCGCCGTCGTTGTACGCGCTGCCCGTGCGGACGTACGCGGTCCGCGGGGCCGCCGCGCCGTCCCGCGCGGTGATCAGGCCCTGGAGCCGGTCGTTCGCCGGCTCCCCGCGCAGCCACACCTGGGGCTCGCCGGCGCCGGCGCCGCCCATCCACAGCAGCGGCTGCTCCCCGGTCGCCGCCGTGTACCGGAACCACAGGGAGGCCGTGAAGTCCGCGGTCCCCAGCGGCAGCCGGGAGCTGTACGGCAGCCGTACGGCGTCGTCGGCGCCGTCGAAGGCGAGTGCGCCGCCGACGACCCCGTCCGTCTCCCGCGCACCGCCGAGCACCGCGGCCGGCCGGGCGCCGGGGGCCAGGTCGGCGGTGACCGGATCGGGGCCCCGGCGCGGGGCGAGCCAGTCCTCGGTGAAGCGGGCGAAGCGGATCTCGTCGCGGGCGTCCACCGCCCCGCCCTCGTAGACCAGGCCCACCGTGTCCCGGTCCACGCGCACCAGGTCGGAGTAGCCGGACCAGTCCGCGGTGACGACCGTGCCGCGGTCCACGCCGTCCCAGGTGCGGCCGCCGTCGTAGGAGGACCGGATCATCATCGTGCGCCGCCGTTCGGGGTCGCCGGGGCAGGCCAGCAGGATGCGGTCGCCCAGCCGCAGCAGCGACGCCTGCACCTGCGGGGCGTACAGGTCGGGCAGGTCGTGGAAGGGCGCGCTGAAGCTGCCGCCGCCGTCGCGGCTCGTGGTCTGGGTGCGGTGGCCGAGGTCGGTGCCGTCCTGCTCCCGGCCGCTGACCAGGATCGAGCCGTCCTCGCGTTCGGCGAGGGCGAGCTCGGACGGCTTCTGCCGGAAGGTGCCGTCGGCGGCGACGGGCCAGGTGTCGGTGGCGCCGATCCGCCAGTGGCCGCCGTGGTCGTCGCTGACGACGAGCGCCGCGTGGTTGGCGCTGACCCGGCCGCCGTCCCATGTCTCGGCGTTCACCCCGAAGACCAGCCGGCCCGCGTACCGGCCCCGGGCGAGCTGGATGCCGTGCACGGGCCCGGTCGCGTACCAGGAGTTCCAGTCGGCGGGCAGGATCTCGGGGCTCAGATCGCGCGGCGCGGACCAGGTCAGGCCGTCGTCGTCGCTGTACTGCAGATGCGGGGTGCGGTCGCACGGGACCGAGCAGCTCGCGCTGTCCGTGCGGCCCGTGTTGTACGTCTCGGCCAGCCAGATCCGGCCGGTGTCGCGGTCCACGACCGGCGCCGGGTTGCCGTGGGTGTCTCCGGCACCCTCGCTGACGAGACGCAGCGGGCCCCAGGTGCGGCCGCCGTCGGTGGACCGCTTGACCACGATGTCGATGTCGGCCGCGTCCCCGCAGTTGAGCACCCGGCCCTCGGCGAACGCGAGCAGCGTGCCGTCGGTCGTGCGGACCACCGCCGGAATGCGGAAGCAGGCGTAGCCGGGGTCCTGGGAGGCCCTGAACAGGACCTGTTGCTCGAAGCCGGGCGCGCCGGCCGCCGTGCGGGCGTGGGCGGGGTGGGCGGGCAGGACCGGGAGGAGCAGTGCGGCCGCCGCCAGGGTGACGGCGGCGCGAGCGGACCCGAGACGGGCGCGAAGACCTGACGGCACGTGCGACCTGCCCTTCGTCGGCCGGACATCCGGACATCCCACGTCCAACGTGCGCCCGAACGACGGTAGTTGCGCCTCCCGCACCCGACAAGGAGCGTGCGCGCACCTACGGGCGCAGCACCACCTTGCCGAGGTTGGCCCGGGTCTCGATCGCCGCGTGCGCCCGCGCCGCCTCCGCCAGTCCGAACTCCGCGTGCACGGCGGGCCGTACGGCGCCCTCGGCGAACAGCCGCCACAGCTCCTGGCGCCACCGCTCGTACAGCTGGGGCCGGCCCCGGGCGATCAGCGCCATCTGGAAGCCGATCACCGACTTGGCGCCCACCAGCAGGTCGTACGCCCGGACCGTGCCGCCGCCCGAGCTGTAGGCGACCAGTCGGCCGTGCGGGGCGAGGGCGGCGAGGGCGGGGGTGAGCAGGTCGCCGCCGACGGCGTCCAGGACGCAGTCGACCGGCTCCCCCCAGCCGTCCTCGCCGTAGTGCACGCACTCGTCCGCGCCGAGGGAGCGGACGAACTCCGCCTTGGCCGGGTCGGACACGGCGCCCACCACCCGGCCCGCGCCCCGCGCCCGCGCGAGTTGCACCGCGAGGTGCCCGACCCCGCTCGCCGCCGCCGTGACCAGGACCGACTCTCCCGGCTCGGGGCGGGCCGCGGTCAGCGCGCCGAGCGCGACGAGCCCGCTGCGCACCAGCGCGACCGCGTCCACGGCGGTGGCGGCGTCCGGTATCGGAGAGGCCATGGCCTCGTGCAGCACGGCGAAATCGGCGTATCCGTGGCCGAAGCACAACCCGGTCACCCGGTCCCCGGCGCGGAACCGGGTCACCCCCTCGCCGGCCGCCACCACCTCGCCGGCCAGCTCACCGCCCAGTGCGATCGGCTCGGCGGCCTCGGTGACCTTGCGGACCACCGGCAGGGTGACCCCGACCGCCTCGCAGCGCACCAGCAGCTCCCCGGGGCCGGGTTCGGGGACGGGGGCCTCCTCCATGAACAGCGGGCCGCCGGCGGACTCGTACCGGACGCGACGCATCGCACCTCCACAGCCGGGCGGCCCGGCGGATCGACCGTTGGGAACACCCATGAATTCGTTGGGAGCGCCAACGATAGCGAAGGTTCATGGGGACATCCAACGATTCTTGGATAGGCTGCCCCCATGGCCGAAGCACCCCTGCCCGCGATCCGCTCCCTGCCCAGCTGGCTCCTCGGCCGGGCCGCCGCACGGGGCCGCGCCCTGGTCGCCGACGCCCTCGCCGCCGAGGGCCTGAAGATGTGGCACCACGTGGTCCTCTCCGCCGTGCGCGACCTCGCCCCCGTCGCCCAGGCCGACCTCGGTCGCGGCGTGGCCCTCGACCCCAAGGACGTGGTGGGCGTCCTGAACGACCTCCAGTCCGCCGGCCTGGTCGTCCGCGCCCCCGACCCCCGGGACCGGCGCAAGAACGCCGTCTCCCTCACCGACGACGGCGCCCGGCTCCTCGTGCGCTGCGAGCGGGCGGCCCGCGCGGCCAACGACGAGCTGCTCGCCCCGCTGACGGCCGCCGAACGCGATCAGTTCATGGGCCTGTTGATCCGGATTTCCGGCACGGACGGCTGACGGCGGCTAACGTTCCGTCATGACCGCAGCTCCCGTACTCGATCCGCAGCGCACCGCCCTCGTCCTCGTCGACCTGATGGAACGCATCGTCGCGCTGCCCCTGGAACCCCGCAAAGGCTTCGACGCCCTGGCGCGAGCCGAGGAGCTGGCGGCGGGCTTCCGCGCCGCCGGGGCGTCCGTGGCGGTCGTCAGGACCGAACGGCCGGGCGTCGCCGAACAGCCGCCCGGCAGCGGGCTGGTGCCGGGCCTGCTCCGGGACGGCGACGTGGAAGTGGTCAAGCGGACCGTCGGCGCCTTCCGGGACACCGGCCTGGACGAGCGGCTGCGCGAACGCGGCATCACCACCCTGGTGTTCGCCGGCATCGCCACCAACCTCGGCGTCGAGTCCACCGCGCGTGCCGCCGCCGACCTCGGCTACGACCTCGTCTTCGTGGCGGACGCCATGGCCGCGCTCACGGCCGCCGAGCACGAGGCGTCGGTGCGGCTGGACTTCCCGCGGCTGGGCACGGTGGTGACGGCGGCGGACCTGAACTTCACCAACGGCTCCGAAGTACGGGCCGGTGGAGTACCGGGCGACCGTCGGCGGCAAGAAGGTCGCCTACACCTCCCTGCGCTCCTCGTACCTGCACGAGGCCGACTCG
>NZ_JBSGDB010000158.1:0-17879 GCF_053602155.1 Streptomyces sp. NPDC004561 | reverse complement strand
AGCAGATGGGCGCGTGCCGTGCCCGCCGCGGCGTCCACGTCGAACTCCCGGTAGGTGACGCCCGGCGCGATCCTCCTGCCCACCGGTGCGGCACCGGCCGGCGCCGCGCCCGCCAGGGCCGCACCGGCCAGCACACCGAGCGCCGTGGCCACCGTGAGAACCACTCTGCCCGACGCAGCACGCCTGCTTCGTCTCTTCACCGTGCCCCCTGATGTCTCGTCAACCGACCTTGCTTTGAAGGGCAGTGCACCAGACGGGGACGGCCGGCGGGCGGACTAGGCGTCGACTACGCGAGAACGGGTGAGAAAACGCACCCCCTCGGGTGCTTCCAGGGAGAAACCGCTGCCACGGCCCGGTACGACGTCCACGATCAGCCGGGTGTGGCTCCATGCCTCGTACTGGCTCCTGGACATCCAGAAGGTGACGGGTTCCTCGACACCCTCCACCGCCAGTTCCGCCAGCAGCACGTCGGAGCCGCCGGTGCGGAACTCGCCGTCCGGGTAGCACATGGGCGCGCTGCCGTCGCAGCAGCCGCCCGACTGGTGGAACATCAGCGGACCGTGTTCCGCGTGCAGTCGGCGCACCAACTCCGCTGCCTGCGGGGTGAGTTCGACGCGGGGGACTTCCTCTTCCATGTCACCGTCCTGGAGAGCCGGGGGCGTCGGGTCCCACCCAGTCTCACGGTTGCCCAGGAGCCCGTCCACACCGCGTCGTTCACTCGTCGGCAGGGGTCGGCGGTGGCCGAGCACGTTGACCACACGGCCGTTCGGGTCCCGGACGAAGGACCGGCGGACCCCCCAGTCCTCGTCGGTCAGCGGGTGCACGATCTCCGCGCCGCGCTCCCGCATCGCCGCGTACGCCGCGTCGACGTCCTCGACCTCGATGCTCAGGTCCGGGGCGACGGGCGCGGTGCGGTCCTCGCTCATGAGGCTGAGCTGCACGGCCGGGTTCCCGGGGGAGGCGAGGGTCATGATCCAGCCGTGGTTCATGACCTCCTCCAGCCCCAGAACGCCGTAGAACTCCGCGCTCCGGGGCAGCTCGGTCGACTGGAGGTTGGGCACGACTCGGCGTACCTGCATCGCGGCTCTCCTGCTCGGTCGGTTGCGGGGGGACGGGCGGTCACGCTAGCCCGGCTGAGAGGATGCGAGGATGATTCCTTTCCCATTCGCCCGGCCCGAGCGGCGTTTCGTGGCGCCCGGGGAACATCCGCTCTGGGACGAGGCGCTGGCCGTCGTCAACCGCGACCTGGCGGCGACCCTGCCCGGGCAGCGGCCCCTGTGCCTCATCGCGTGGCCGGCATGGGAGGAGGGAGAGCCCGAGCCGGTCCATGTGGCGCTGGCCGACGGCGACTCGCACGGCAACTGCCTGGAGCCGACGGCGTCCACGGACGAGGCGCTTCTGGCCGTCGCCGACGCCGCCCAGGAAACGGTCTCCGAGTGCCTGTGGCAGGCGTGGCCGCTGTGCACCGTCCACGGGCTCGGCATGCATGTGCGCGAGGAGGCCGGACGGCCGTCCTGGTGGTGCGCCGGAGGCCGGGACCCGAAGGACCCGCCGCACGTCCGCGCGGCGATCGGAGAGCTGGACACCGTCCGCCGCCCGCGCCGCCCGAACCGCTGACCGCGCGAGGCCGCGCCCCACGCCGGCCTCGCGGCGCGGGAGCCCTCACACCGCGGTTCGGCGGCCGCGCGTCAGCAGTGCGTACGCCGCCGACGCCACCACCAGGCCCACCGGCAGGGACAGGTCCACTCCGCCCAGGGCGGCGGCCACGGGGCCGGTGTAGACGGTGTCGACGCACAGGGCGGACGCGGCCACGCCCGCCGTCAGGGCCAGCGCCCCGGGCCAGTTGACGCCGGCGGTGTACCAGAAGGGCCCGGTGGGGGACTCGTCGGCGAGGGCGGGGCCGTCGTAGCGGTTGCGGCGCAGCACGATGTCGGTGGCGTAGACGGCCGTGCTCGGGCCGAGCAGCACCACGGTCAGCTGGAGCACATTGCCGACGGTGTCGAGGAAGTCGGAGACGAGCAGCGCGTACAGGGTGAGCGAGACCGACACCGTGCCGTCGACGAGGACGCTGAGCGAGCGGCGGATGCGGATGCCGACGGCCTGGAGGGCGAGGCCGGCGCTGTAGGCGGTCAGCGCGTTGAGGGCGACGGTGCCGAGCACCAGGGCGAGCAGGAACACCGGCCGGAACCAGGCGGGCAGCAGCCGCTGCAGGGAGGACTCCGGGTCGTTCATGTCGACGGCGGTCGCGGCGCACGCACCGAGTCCGCAGACCACGACGCCCGGCAGGAAGCCGCCGAGCGCCGTCCAGCCGGCCACCGCCCTCGCAGGCGTGGTGCGCGGCAGATAGCGGGAGAAGTCGGCGCTGGTGGTGTAGGAGAGCGGGCCCGAGGCGATCAGGCCGATGCCGGCCAGCACGGTCGCCCACAGGGCACTGCCGGTCAGCGGCCGGTCCGGGACGTGGCCCATGTCCGTGTGCCGCAGCACCACGAATCCCACCACGGCGAACACGGCCGTCAGCGCGAGGGTGATCGGCACGTAGAGCCGGACGATCGCGGAGTGGCCGTAGACGCTGATGGCGAGGGTCACCGCGGCGATGAGCACCACGACGACCGCCTTGACCGCGGAGTTCACCGGCAGACCGGTTTGCCCCACGAGCGAGAACGCGGCGGTGGCCGCGGCGGCCAGGTTGAGCGCGAAGTAGCAGACGGAGATCATCCAGCCGGTCACCGCGTTGTTGACCCGGTTGCCGCGCACTCCGTACATCGTCCGCGTGATGACCTCGCTGGGCGCGCCCGCCGCCGGTCCCGGGATCGCGAGCAGCCCGGTGAGCAGCCAGAACAGATTGCCGACGACGATCACCGCGAGGGCCTGCCACAGGGTCAGGCCCATCAGCACCAGCGCTCCGCCCACCACCAGGCTGAGGTAGTTGACGTTGGCGGCGGCCCACACGGAGAACAGCTCGCGGGGGCGGCCCCGGCGTTCGGAGTCCGGGATGTGGTCGATGCCGTGCGACTCGATGCCGCCGGACCCCTGGGCACCGCGGGACGCGGCGGCGTTCCCGTCGGCCGCGGGCGGCGCGTCGGGACACGGGTCGGGGAGCGTGGACGCCATGGGGCCCTCCGGAAGCGGTGGGATCGGCCTGGTCGCTTATTGAGCACATGACCAGTTGCTTATTGGTCGCACACTCAATAGCATTGCCGTCATGTCGTCAAGCGTTCAGCGCAAGCGGATCCGCAAGGACCCGGCAGCCCGGCGGGCGGAGATCGTCGACGCGGCCGCCGCCATCGCCCTGGCCGAGGGCCTCGAATGCGTCACCCTGCGCCGGATCGGCGACGAACTCGCGGTACGCCCGGGGCTGATCAGCCACTACTTCCCCTCGGCCGAGGACCTCGTCGCCGAGGCCTTCGGCAGTGCGGCCACCGCCGAACTCGACAACCTGCTCCCGGCCGGGCTCCCCGAGGGCGCCCCCACCCGGCGACTGGCCGACTTCCTCGCCCGCACCTCGGGGGAGGCCTACGACGCCATCAGCCGGCTGTGGATCAACGCCCGCCACCTCAGCCGCTACCGGCCCGTACTGCGCGACCGCGTCGCGCAGCAGGAGGCCGCCTGGCGCGGCCGCCTCGAAGACCTGGTCCGGGACGGCGTGGCCACCGGCGAGTTCCGCACGGACGACCCCCTCGCGGTGACCGTCCAGATCCTCGTCGTCCTCGACGGCCTCGGCGCCCACGCCAACACCGTCACGCCCGAGCGGCCCGCCGCCGTGGCCCGCATGGCCCACACCACCGCCGAGCGGGAACTCGGCCTGCCGGCGGGCGCCCTCGACGACGCCCGGACGGCCGGCTGACCTCCCGCCGGCCACCCCGGCTGCGCTGTCAGCGCGGCCGGCAGACATCTGCCCGTATCCTCCGCGAAGGAGCCCCCGTGCCCGCCGACCTCGTCCTGCTCTCCGCCCGGCTGCTCGACCCCGGCGCCGGCAGCCTCCTGCCGCACACCGCGCTCGCCGCGGAGAACGGGCGGATCGTCTTCCTGGGGGACGACCGGGAGGCCCGCGCCCTCGCCGGACCCGGCAGCACGGTGGTGGACCTGCGCGGCGCCGTCGTCACCCCGGGTCTCACCGACGGGCATCTGCACCCGGTCTCCGGCGCCGAGCGCACCATGGGCGTCGACCTGTCCGCCTGCCGCGACCTGGCGGCCGTGCGCACCGCGCTCGCCGAGGCGGTGCGCGATCTGCGGCCGGGCGCCTGGCTGCGGGGCTGGGGCCTGGACCCCAACGCCTTCGGCACGGCGCCGGTCGGCAACTCCGCCCTCGGCCCGGTCCTCGACGGCGTCCACGCCCTCGTCGACCTCTTCGACGCGCACTCACTGCTGGCCAGCGAACGGGCGCTGGAGCTGGCGGGCGTCGACGGGCCCCGCGCCTTCGACCAGGGCTCCGAGATCGTCTGCGACGACACGGGCCGGCCCACCGGTCTGCTCCTGGAGGACGCCGCCTGCGAACTCGTCGAGGCCGTCGCGCCCCGGCCCACCGAGGCCGAGGTGCGGGCCCGGACCGCGGAGGGGCTGCGCGCCATGGCCGCCTCCGGCCTCACCGGCGGGCACGCCATGGACGCGGGCGGGGACAGCCTCGCCGTCTACACCGCCCTGGAGGCCGAGGACGCCCTGCCCCTGCGGCTGCGGATCGCCCCCTGGTGCCGCCCCGCGGCGGACGACGACGCCGTCGCCGGTCTCGTCCGGCTGCAGGGCACCGGCGGCGCCCTGTGGCGGGTGGCGGGCGTGAAGCTGTTCATGGACGGCACCATCGACAACGGCACCGCCTGGCTGGAGACCCCCGACTGCCACGGCGAGTCGGCGCACGCCCACTGGCCCGATCCGCACCGCTACAGCCAGGTGATCGCGGCCCTCCACCGCGCCGGCGTCCCCACCGCCACCCACGCGATCGGCGACGCCGCGGTACGCCACGTCCTCGACTCCGTCGAGAAGGCACAGGCCGGGGCCCCGGGCGCCGTACGCCACCGTGTCGAACACATCGAGACCGTCCCGGACGACACCGTACGGCGGTTCGCCCGGCTCGGCGTGGCCGCGTCCATGCAGCCCACCCACTGCTGCGAGTTCACCCGGGCGGACCACACCGACAACTGGTCGCGGCGGCTCGGCGAGCAGCGGGCGGCGCGCGCGTTCCGCTGCCGTGATCTGTGGGAGGCCGGGGCGCGGGTGGTCCTCGGCTCCGACTGGCCCATCGCGCCGTACCCGCCGCTCCAGGTCATGGCCGGCGCCCGGCACCGCCGCCCCGCCGACCTGTCCCTGCCGCCGCACGGCCCCGACCAGGCCCTCACCGCCTCGCAGGCGCTCCGGGCGATGACCGTGAACGCCGCCTGGGCGGCGGGGGAGGAGCGGCACGCCGGGCGCCTCGCCGTCGGCCACCGCGCCGACCTCACGGTGCTGGCCGAGGACCCGCTGGAGGTGTCCGACACGGACCTGGCCGGGCTGCCGGTGCTGCTCACGGTGGTGGCGGGGCGGCCCACCCATCGGGCGGCCGGCCTGTAGGGCGCCCGCGG
The DNA here is from genome assembly GCF_053602155.1 of Streptomyces sp. NPDC004561. NCBI lineage: Bacteria > Bacillati > Actinomycetota > Actinomycetes > Kitasatosporales > Streptomycetaceae > Streptomyces > Streptomyces sp. NPDC004561. The sequence continues at coordinate 12,327 of NZ_JBSGDB010000158.1, read as the reverse complement.
CGGCGCGGGTTCACTCCTCGGACTCGCGCCGCTCGCGGCGGGCCCGTCGGGCCTCGACCAGCAGCGGCAGCATCGACAGCACGACGACCACGGCGACCAGGGGCAGCAGGTAGTCGTCGACCTGGGGGACCGACGCACCGAGGGTGTACCCGGCCAGGACCAGGGCCTGCGACCACAGCACCCCGCCCACGCACTGCCAGACCGTGAAGGGCCGCGTGGGCACGTCGAGCGCCCCCGCCACCGGGTGCAGGACCGACCGCAGCAGCGGCACGAACCGGCCGATCACCAGCGCCTTGCCGTAGCCGTACCGGCACAGCAGCCCCTCGGCCCGCCCCGCCGCCTCCTTCAGCCGCCGGCTGGACGAGCGCGCCAGCAGCGCCCGCCCGCCGTGCCGCCCGATCAGATAGCCCACCTGGCCACCGGCCACCGCCCCGACGGCGGCGCACACCAGCACCTGCCAGAGCGCCAGCCGCGACGGCTGGTCGGCGCTCCCGGCGCACAGCACACCGGCCGGGAACAGCAGCGTGTCACCGGGCAGGAAGAAGCCGACGACCAGCAGCCCCGACTCCGCGAAGATCACCGCCAGCACTCCGAGCGCGCCGAAGGCGGCCAGCACCGAGGCGCTGTCGAGCGGGTTGACGGCGATCACGGGGCGAGCCTCCTGGCCTTGCCGCAGGACTACTCGCTCACCAGCATCGCCTGCCCGCCGCCGGACCGCCTCCCCCCCGCCCGCTCTTCGCGCGCTCCTACGGCTCGTGCCGGCGGCCCGGTGCCCGTGGCGCGGACTCGACCTCCTCGGACACCGAGTCCACCTCCTTGACCACCTCTTCCGAATCGAGGACGTGATCGCCGTACAGGTCCTGGAGCCAGTTGACCTGGTAGACGGTGTCCAGATAGCGCTCGCCGAGGTCCGGCGCGATGGCCACCGCGGTGAGGCCGCGGGGGTCGTGCCGCGCCAGCCAGTCCGCCGCACCGCTGACCACGGTTCCGGTGGAGCCGCCGAACAGGAAGCCGCGCCTGGCCAGGCGGTGGCACATCCGGATGGTGTCCGCCTCCTCCACCCGGATCACCTCGTCCACGTAGGACTCGTCGAGCAGCGGCGGGCGCATGCTCATGCCCAGGCCCGGGATCATCCGGCGGCCCGGCTCGCCGCCGAAGGCCACCGAGCCCACGCTGTCCACGGCGACGATCCGCACCGGGCGGGGCCCCTCACGGAAGTAGCGGGCGCAGCCCATCAGCGTGCCGGTGGTGCCCGCGCCGATGAAGAGGACGTCCAGTCGCGGGAACTGGGCGGCGATCTCCGGGGCCGTCGTGCGGTAGTGCGCCCGCCAGTTGCCCGCGTTGGTGTACTGGCTGAGCCAGACGTACCGGTCGTCGGACGCACACAGCTGGCGGACGTACTCGATCCGTGTGCCGAGGAAACCGCCGTTGGAGTCCTGGTCGGCGATGACGTGCACCTCGCTGCCCAGGGCCTCCATCAGCAGCCTGGTCGACAGGTTGCAACGGGAGTCCGTCACACACAGAAACCGGTAACCCTTGCTCGCGGCGATCATGCTGAGCGCGACGCCGAGGTTCCCCGACGAGGACTCGACGAGGACGGAGTCCCGCGTCAGGATTCCGTCGATCTCGGCGCTCTCCACCATCTCGTTCGCGGCCTTCAGCTTGATGGAGCCGGCGAAGTTGAAGCCCTCGCACTTCAGGAAGAGGGGTTGTCCGCAGATCGACTCGAGGTCCACGAAGAGATGGCCCTCGTTGAAGGCGTAAGGAGCGGAAATGACAGGCACGGCGGGCCTCCTGGTGCCAGGCCGAGGACAACGGCCTCAGCCGTACCGGCGCAGGTCGTGGAAGAAGTCGTCGATGAGGCGGAGGTTCCCCGCCCGGGATACTTCGTCGTAGACGTACTTGCCGACGGCGAGGTCGAGGACACCGAGTCCGAAGGGCGAGAAGATCACCGGCCGGTCGGTCGGCGGCGCGGCCCGTCCCAGCATCACGTCGTTCAGCGTGCCGTTCAGGAAGTCGCGGTTGCCGGTGCGCTGTTCGACGAGGTGGGGGGACGTGTCGGCCTTCAGGCAGTGCTCGACGTCGTCGACGAAGTTGGCCGAGCCGAGCAGGATCTCGGGGGCGAGGTCCCGCAGGGACACGTGCAGGACCAGGGGGTTGTGGCCGAACCACGCCGGGTCGGTGACGTGCGGCTTGCCCGCGACGGTGGCGAACACCACCAGGTCGCTGGAGCGGACGAGGTCCTCGGCGCTGTCGTGGACGGTGACCCGGCCGGTGGCGCCGGCCTGGCGCAGATAGCCGCTGAAGCCCTCGGCGCTGTCGGCGGACAGGTCGTGCACGCCGATCTCGTCGAACGTCCAGCCGGTGCCGGCCAGGAAGGTGTGGATGTACCGGGCGATCAGCCCGGTGCCGAAGAACCCGACCCGGGCGGGGCGGGTCCGGCCGCGGCTGAGCCAGTCGGCCGCCAGCGCGGCGGAGGCCGCGGTCCTGGTGGCGCTGATGATGGAGCTCTCCAGGCAGGCGAACGGGTAGCCCGTCGTGGGGTCGTTGAGGATGAGGACCGCGGAGGCCCTCGGCAGCCCGGCGTCCACGTTCTCCGGGAAGCTGGAGATCCACTTCACGCCGTCCACATGGACCGACCCGCCGACGGAGGCCGGCAGCGCGATGATCCGCGCCGAGGGACGTTCGGGGAAGCGCAGGAAGTACGACGGCGGATTGACCGAGTCCCCGGCACCGTGCAGCCGGTAGGTGGCCTCGACCAGCTCCACCAGGTCCTTCTCGTGCCCGCTCAGGGCCCGCTGCACCTGCTCGCCGGAGATCACGGCGAACGTCGGCACCGAGCCGCGGCCGGGCGCGGCCGCCCGGTCGGGCGTCGACAGCAGATCGGTCATCGCTCGCTCGCCTCCGGGGTCGGGCAGCCGTCGGCCAGGCGGCTGGGCTCGGCCATGCCGACCAGCACCTGCCGCTCGCCGGTGAACGCCTCTCTGCTGTGCGCGGTGCGGATGTTGTCCACCAGCAGCACGTCGCCGGCCTGCCAGGGCTCGCGCCGGGTGTGCTCCTCGTACGTCGAGTTGATCAGCTGGACGACGTCCTCGGCGATCGGACTGCCGTCGCCGTGACGGGTGTTGAACGGCAGCCCGTCCTCGCCGTACTCGTCCACCAGGTACTCGCGCACCTCCGGGGCCAGCGTCCACTCGTTGAGGAAGGCGATCTGGTTGAACCAGCAGCGCCCGCCCGTGACCGGGTGCCGTACGACGGCGCTGCGGCGCTGCTCGGTGTGCAGCGAGCCGTCCGGCCGCCAGGTGAAGTCGATGGCGTTCGCCCGGCAGTAGCGCTCGATCTCGGCGCGGTCGCCGGTGCCGAACGACTCCTCCAGGGACGCCCCGATCTCGTCGTTGTAGGTCCGGGTCAGCAGCCAGCCCTCACGCTCGAACCGTTCGGTCAGACCGGCGGGCAGCGCCCGCAGCACCTGTTCGGCGTCGGCCACCGCCGTCGCCCCGCCCTCCCCGGGAGCGGTCAGACAGGCGAACAGCATCAGACCGGGCGCCTCCAGCGTGTAACTCAGCTCGTGGTGCATGCACATCGGCTGGTTCGCCGGCCAGGTGGTGGAGGAGTACACCCCCCGTCCGTGCGCCTCACGGGGGGCGAACGGCTCCCGCTCCGCCATGAGTTCACCGGCGAGACCCGCGAAGACGGCACCGGTCTGGTCCGCGTCCCGCAGCCCGAGACCGCGCACCATCAGCGCCCCGTGCTCCACGACCTGCGCGCGCAGCGCCTCGCGGAACTCGGCTGCCCAGCCCGGCGCGTCGCCCGGGGGACCGACGCGCAGCAGCGCGGGTCTGTCGGGCCGCAGCTCCACCTCGAGCGGTGCTGCAAGGGATGAGAACGGCATCTCGGTATCCTTTCGGTTGCCCGTCTGGAGGTTCTGCGGGGGCTCAGGACGTGGCCAGTGGTGCGGCGGCACGCAGGACGGCCTGCGCCGCCTCCGCCGGCCGGGTGCGCGGGAAGTAGTGGCCCCCGTCGGCGAGTTCGTGGAGGTCCACGTGCTCGGCCAGGAGCAGCCAGTCCCGGTGGTGCCGGTCGTGGCCGGCCGTGTGCGGGTCGTCGGCCGCGACGACGACCGTGACCGGCGCGGACAGCCTCACCCGCGGCGGGGTTTCCAGAGCCGTGCAGAAGTAGCGGTGCGCGGACACGCAGTCGTGCCGGTACGCGGCCCCGATGTGCTCGGCGTGCGGGGCGTTCAGTTCCGCGAGTTCCGTGTAGCCGCTGTCCGAGGTGAGCCGCGCCGCGATCTCGGCGTCGCCGCGGCCCGTCAGCTCGGTGACGGCCGCGCGCCGCTCGTCGGCGGTGCCGAGCAGTTGCGCACCGAGGAACACCCGGGTCACCCGCACGCCCCGCTTCTGGAGCAGCCGGGCCGTCTCGACGGCCGGCGCTGCGCCCGAGGAGTGGCCCCACAGCATGACCCGGGTCAGCCCGCGCGCGGTGATCTCGGCGGCGACCTGCTCGGCCACCTGGGCGATCGACGCGAACGGCTCGTGCTGCGCGGCCAGGTCGTGACCGGGCAGGTCGACGGCGAGGACCGCCAGGCCGCTGCCCGCCAACGCGCCCGCCATCGGCCGGTAGTTGACCGCGTTGCCGCCCGCGTACGGGAAGCACACCAGCGCCTGCTCCGGTGCGCCGCCCGCTTCCGACAGCGGCTGCAGCAGCTCGCCGTGCTGCCGGGTCGCGCCGTCGAGGAGACCGGCCAGGTCGGCGAGCACCGGGTGCCGGGTGATGTCCTTCAGGGACACCGCGCGCTCCAGCGCGATGGTGAGCTTGACCGCCGTCAGGGAGGTGCCCCCGGAGTCGAAGAAGTGGTCCGTACGGCGGATCCGGTGCTCGGGGACGCCCAGCAGCTCGGCCCAGACCGAGGCCAGCCTGCGTTCGGCCGGGCTGAGCGGGGCGTCCTCCGCGACCACGTCCTCCTCGGCGGCCGGCGCCGCCTGTTCGGCCAGCCGCGTCAGGGCCTTCCGGTCGATCTTGCCGTTGGCGGTCAGCGGGAGCGCGTCCTGCCAGTGGAAGGCGGAGGGGACCATGTAGGCGGGCAGCACCGCGCCGAGCGCCTCGCGCAGCGCCTCCGGCCGCAGGCGGTCGCCGGTGTGGAAGGCGATCAAATGCTTGCTCCCGCCGGCCCGTTCGGTGACGACCACCGCGCCGTCCCGCAGCCCGTCCACCCTGAGCAGGGAGTTCTCGATCTCGCCGATCTCGATGCGGAAGCCGCGGATCTTGACCTGGTTGTCCCGGCGGCCGAGGAACTCCAGCTTGCCGTCGGGGTGCCAGCGTCCCCAGTCGCCGCCCAGGTAGAGCCGCTCGCCGGGCCGGTACGGGTCCGTACGGTAGGCCTCCCGGGTGCGCTCGGGGTCGTTGACGTAGCCGCGGCCCACACAGACACCGGAGAAGGCGATCAGCCCCGGGGCGCCCAGCGGCACCAGCGACAGACGCTCGTCCACGACGAGGACGCGCACGTTGCCGACCGCGCGCCCCAGCAGGATCCGGTCGGGCACCGCGTCCAGCACCTCGTGGTTGGTGTCGTCCGAAGTCTCCGTCAGCCCATAGGCGTTGAGCAGTTTGATTCCCGGCTGGATCGCGAACCAGCGCTGGGCCAGCTCCCGTTTCAGCGCCTCACCGGTCACCGACACGCACCGCAGGTCCGGCAGCTCGCGGGGGTGCTGCTCCAGGTACGAGACCACGACCTCCAGATAGGAGGGCACCACCTGCGCCACGGCGACCCGGCCCCGCACCAGCGTGTCGAGGAACCGCTCCACGTCCACGATCACGTCCTGCTCGACCAGCAGGGTCCGCCCGCCGACCAGCAGCGCGGACACCAGCTGCCACAGGGAGATGTCGAAGCACTGCGGGGCCGTCTGCGCCACCACCGAGCCCTCGCCGATCCCCAGGTCGTCGATCTTGGCGTGGAGATGGTTGAGCATGCCCGCGTGCTCGCACATCGCGCCCTTGGGCTCGCCGGTGGAGCCGGACGTGAAGTAGATGTAGGCCAGCTGGTCCGTGTCGACCCGGACGCCGGGGTCGTCGTCGGCGTGCGGTTCCGCGTGCGCCGCGTCGACCAGCAGCTTCTCGACGTCCGGCACGGTGGCCAGCGCCTCGTCGAGGGTGCCGGTGCTGCCGGACTCGGTCAGGACCAGCCGGCAGCCCGCCCGGGACAGCGTCGCCGCGATACGGCCGGCCGGGAAGTGCGGCTCGATCGGCAGATAGGCGCCTCCGGCCTTGAACACCGCCAGTGTCGCGGCCAGCCAGTCGAGGTTGCGCTCGGTGACGACGGCGACCACGCCCTCCCGGCCCAGTCCCCGCTCCAGCAGCGCCCGCGCCAGCCGGTTCGCGCGCCGGTTGAGTTCCTCGTACGTCCACTCCCGCGTGCCGTGCACGGCCGCCACCGCGTGCGGGTGCGCCCGCACCCGCTGCTCGAACAGTTCGTGGGCCCGTGCGTCCGGCAGCGGCCGGTGGGGCCCGGCCAGTCCTTCCAGCTGCTCCCGCACCTCGTCGGCGGACAGCAGGATCTGCCCCGCGTGGTCGGCGTCCGCGTCGGCCGCCATCAGCCGGAGCGCCGTCAGGTGGTAGCCGCAGACACGGGCCGCGGCGGCGGCGTCCAGCACGTCCGTGCGGTAGCGCAGCCGCAGCATCAGCCGTCCGCCCCGGTCGGACCAGCGCACATGCAGGACGCCGTCGTCGGCGTGGTCCTCGTCGGCGCCGATGGGCCCGAACACGACCTCGTACGGCGGCTCCGCCACCCCGAGTTCGCGCCGCAGCTTCTCCACCGGGAACTCCCGGTGGGCCAGCACCTCCGCCTCGGCCTGCTCGGCGGCCGACACCAGGTCCCGCCAGGATCCCGGGGGAACGGCCAGCCGGCAGGGGAGCGGCTCGCCGCGCACCCCGGTGGTGTAACCCGTCACCACCTCCGCCTCGCCGGACAGCGCGGCCAGCACCTTGGCGTGCGCGGCCAGCAGCAGCGCGCTGAGCGGCACGTCCCGGCGCCGGACCAGTTCACGCACCGCATCGGCGACGTCCTCCGGCACCGGTGCCTCGTGCTCGGCCGCTCCCGGCACCGGTTCCCGGACCCACCGGGGCACCGTGGTGGCACCGCCTGCGGTCAGCACACGGCTCCAGAAGTCCCGGTCCGCTTCCACGCGCGTTCCCATCGATTGGCCTTCCTCAACTCACGTTCGTAGCGGCGGCGTTGATCTGCGGCGCGGTCCGGCCGGCGGCGACGGACGGACCGTCGGCCGTCGGCATCTCCACCGCGGGGTTGCCGCCCCACTGTGCGTTCGGGGGAACTTCCTCGCCCTTCATGAGGAAGGCATCGGGGGCCAGCACGGAGCCGTCGCCCATGGTCACGCCGTAGTGGACATGGGCGGCGATGCCCAGCGTGCAGCCGGCGCCGAGCGTGGTGCCGTCGGACTTGAAGGTGCCGTCCTCCTGCGAGTGGCACTGGATCTTGCTGCCGGCGTTGAGGGTGCAGTCGTCGCCGATGGTGGTGAGCGTCCGCTCCGTCAGATAGCAGCCGTCGTCGAAGACCCTGCTGCCGATGCGCACGCCCAGCAGCCGCCAGACCAGGCTCTTGTAGGGGGTTCCGTTGAAGATGTTGAGGTAGTGGTCCGGCACCTTCCACAGCCGCTCGTGCCACCAGAAGTACGGTTCGTAGATGGAGCACAACCGCGGACGCAGGGCGCGGAACGAGCCGAGGCAGCGCTCCACCAGGACGAAGTACAGGGTGGAGAACCCGAGCGTGAGCGCCAGGTATCCGGCGATCACCAGGTGCCCGGCCACGCCGTAGAGGTCCACGGAGGCGAGGCCGAACAGGGTGAGCGCGAAGGTGTGCAGCCACCGTACGAGCAGCATGGCGACCATCGAGCGAAAGTTGTAGCGGTTCTTCGCGGCGAGCTGACGGCGGAACGCGTCGCCGGACCTGAAGTGGTCGAACCGCGCGTCGCGCTCCACGGTGCGGGGAATCTCGAAGCAGGGCGAGCCGAGCAGGCCCACGCCCTCACGGATCTCGCCGTCGAGGGGGATCATCACCTTCGTCGCGAGCAGGCAGTCGTCGCCCGTCCTGCCGCCCACCGGGTAGGCGATGTTGTTGCCCAGGAAGTTGTGCGGTCCGATCGACACCCGGGACAGCCGGAAGGAGGTGCTGGAGAAGTCGGCGTTCACGATGGAGAGTCCGTCGGCCACCATCGTGCCGCTGCCGACGGAGACCAGCAGCGGTGTCTCGTGCTGCACTTCGGTGCCGAAGTTCGAACCGGTCTGCTCCACCCGCGACAGGTCGTATCCGAGCCCGCGGAGGTAGTACACGATGTAGGAGCTGTCGCCGAAGAGCCAGGCGAAGAACTTGATGTTCGTCAGGCGAGCCGTCGTCCGCTGCAGCGCGTAGTGGAAGCCGTAGAGCGGATAGACCTTGTCGGGCTTGACGAACAGACCGAGTAGCCGCGGAACGGTGTACAGGACCACCAGGCCCAGGACGACGAAGCCGAAGAACAGCACGAGGGACAGCACCAGCGCGTCGGTGAGCAGTTGCGGCCGCGTCAACGCGGCCGTCTTCGGGTCGAGTCGATTGCCGATCGCCGGTACCTCGGTGAACAGCATGTAGATGCCGCCGACGGCCAGCGGAATGTAGAGCAGGAACAGCTGCAGCAGCGTGCCGAGGCCGAACCAGGCCCGGCGCGCGGTGCCGCACCCGGCCGGCGCGACCCGCACGTAGTCGACCTCCGTGGGCTCCGCGGGAGAGCCGTGCCAGTGCTGGCCGTCCGGGACCGTCTGGCCGCGGTGCAGCGCCGAGGAGTGACCGAGCTGCGCGCCGTCGCCCATCGTGGTGTCGATGTCCACGACGGTCTTCTCGCCGATGTACACGTCCCGGCCGAGGGTGATCCGGCCGGTCTGGATGCGTCCGGCGTGGGCCCGGTAGCCGAGGAGGAACGAGTCCTTGCGGATCACCGTGCCGGAGCCGATGGTCAGCAGGTCGGTGCAGACCGGGACGGAGTGGGAGAGGATCGTTACTCCCTTGCCGATGCGCGCGCCGAGGGCCCGCAGGTACAGCACGAACAGCGGAGTTCCGGCGAGGAAGATCATCGGATTCGCGTGGAGCAGCACCTTGACGAGCCAGAAGCGCACATACGTCAGGCCCCAGACGGGAAACTCGGCCGGTTTCCAGCGGCCCACGAGCACCCATTTGGCGACGATCGGGAACGCGCACAGAGCGAGGAACCCGACGCCTCCGAACAGCAGCGACCGCAGATAGATGTGGGCGAGCCCGGAACCGGTGGCGATCCACTCGTAACCCGTCGCGGTGGCGAACCCGGAGACGACGGAATAGCCCAGGAAGACCAGCAACTGGAAGGTTCCGCAGAGGACATGGGCCAGTCGGCCCGTGCGCGTCACCGGTGTGGGCGGCGAACTGGGCGCCGCCGGCGTGGAGACGGGCGCGTCGGCCGGCGCGGGGGCCGCCTCCGTGAGCGCCGCCGCCAGGCTCCGGATCGTGGGATGCCGGTAGATGTCCCGCATGGAGGGGGAGGGCAGGTCCGCCCTCTTCCGCACCCGTGCGCAGAACTGGGCCATGACCAGGGAGTTGGCGCCGAGGTCGGTGAAGAAGTGACTGTCGACCGGGACGTCCTCGGCGCATACGACCTCGGCCAGCGCGACCGCGAGTTGCCTCTCGGTCTCCGCCGCGGCCGGGCCGGCGCCGTTCAAGGAGACGGCACGTGCGTCCGGCCCGTTTATATCGATCTCGGAGGACTGCTCCACCATTCGATCTCCTGAAAAACCTTCTGGATCGCCCATGCTCTTTTCCTGATCACGAACCGCGAGTTCAGTTTGGACAGGCCATCGGCAGGTTGCCACTTTGAATCGATCGCACATGCTCACGAGGAATCCCCGAGGGGACCTTCTTCCTTGTCCCGCACGGGTTGTGCGCCTCACGGATCACCCGAATGGCGGTTCACTCATGCGGGCTTGGACGAGTGGAGAACGGCGGTGAATTCGAGGTGGCGACACGGCCCGTGGACCCGGTGGCCCGACCGGGCGGTTCCGGGCATGCCGAACCGGCCGCGGCGGCGGCGGTCGCCGGCGGGCCCGTATGGCGGAGCCCGGTGCCGGCACAGCCCCCGCCACGGCCGGTGGCGGAAGAGGAGGCGAGGAGTACGGCGGGCGTTGGTCAGTAGCGCACGGCCGTGCCGACGGCCGCGTGCACCTGGCCGGTGAGCTTGCGGTTGCTGACGGCGCTGGCCTCGCCGGAGGAGCCGGCGGCCACGCTCTTGAGCGTCACCACGACCACGTCCAGCAGATTGCCGTTCTTGTCCGTGAAATTGACCTGGACGGCGAAGGACTTGGCGGAGCCGGCGGTGTTCTTGGCGGTCACCTCGGCCGTGGCATGGCCGTCGGTGCCGATGGCGGCGGTGCCGAGCGTCACCTCGTTCTTGGCGTTCACCCCGCCCTTGACCTCGTCGAGCTTGCGTTTGGCCTCGGCCGAGGCCGAGGCCAGCGCGTCGGTCCCGCGGGAGGCGAGGGACGAGGCGGCGGAGGCGGCCGCCGAGGCCGCCTTGCTGGCATTGCTGGACGAGTTCCCGGCACCGCCGGAACACCCGGCCGTCGTGATCGCGACCGCGGCGAGCACCGCGGCCGCCGCACCTCGTCTCCGTTGGCCTGCCATATCGCGACTCCCTGACCTCGGAACGATCTGTTCCCTCCAGTGAAGAGCGCCCGGCCGCACCCCGCACACCGGGTGGGGCGCCCGGGCTCAGCCGGCACCCGAACGGCTGTCAGCCGCGCGGTCCGCCCCCCGCCGGGGTCGCACGCCGGATCCGGACGTGCGGGGCCTTCCGGCGAGTGCTGCAATGGCGGGAGGCGCGCCGAGGAGTCGGACGTTCCGCAGGCGCACGATCCCCGGCTGACACGGGAGGTGCGGTGCCGTGACGCGGTCGGACGCATCCGCCGCCCCCGCGGTCGGTACGCAGCCCGAAGAGGCCGACCGGATCCGGGAGCTGCTGCGGAATCCCGCCTACCAGAAGTCGCTCGTGCTCTCGGCCGTCATCGGAGTCCCGGTCTCCCTGGCCGCCTTCTGGTTCCTGGCCGGGCTGCACGAGCTGGAGCACCTGCTGTGGGACGAGTTGCCGGGCGAGCTGGGCCGGAGCCTGCCTCCGTGGTGGTGGCCGCTGCCGCTGCTGGCGTTCGCCGGTCTCGTCGTCGGCCTGGTCGTCCGGCATCTCCCCGGAGCCGGCGGACACGTCCCCGCCTCGGGTCTGCACTCGGCGGGCATGGCGCCGGCGGCCCTGCCAGGAGTGATCCTCGCGGCCGCGGCCAGCCTCCCGCTCGGCGCGACGCTCGGTCCGGAGGCCCCGCTGATCGCGCTCGGCGGCGGCCTCGCCCTGTACTTCAGGAACCTGGCCCGCGCCGCGGCGACACCGCAGAACACGGCGGTGCTCGGTGCGGCCGGCGCCGCCGCGGCCCTCTCGGCGATCTTCGGCAATCCGCTGGTCGGCGCGGTGATCCTCATCGAGGTGGCCGGCGTGGGCGCCCCGCAGCTGTTCGCGGTCATGATCCCGGCGCTGCTGTCCAGCGGCGTCGGGTCGCTCGTCTTCACCGGCTTCGGACGCTGGACCGGCCTGTCGGCGGGCAGCCTCTCGCTGAAGGTGGGCGTCCCCTTCCCCCACCTCGACGCGGGAGACGTGATCTGGTCGGTGCTGATGGCCGTCGGCATCGCCGCCGCCGTCCACCTGATGCTGTCCGCCGGGCGAGGGGCCGCGGTGTTCGTCTCCGGGAGCCCGCTCGTGCGCACGGTGCTCTGCGCCCTGGCCGCCGGGGTGTGCGCCGGGGTGTACACGCTGTGGGCCGGCCGGTCGCCGCAGGACGTGGCCTCGTCCGGCCAGGCCGTACTGGCGCGGCTGGCCGCGGATCCCCACGCCTGGAGCGTGAGCGCGCTGGTCGCCGTCCTGCTGTGCAAGGGAGCGGCGTACGCGCTCTGCCTCGGCAGCCTGCGCGGCGGCCCCGTCTTCCCCTCGCTGTTCCTCGGGGCCGCGGTGGGCGTGCTGCTCGCCCCGCTGCCCGGCCTGGGCGTCGTCCCCGGCATGGCGGCGGGCATGGCGGCCGCCGCGGCGGCCGCGCTGCGGCTCCCGGTCAGCAGTGTGGTGCTGGTCGTCCTGGTCCTCGGCAGCGCCGCGATGATTCCCGTGGTGATCCTGGCGGCCGTGATCGGCTTCGTGACGGCCGAGCTGCTGCCACCCGGGCGCGTGGTGCCGCGGGCACGGGTCTGCGTGGGGGGCGTCGTCGCCTTGGGCTTCGGCTCCG
>NZ_JBSGDB010000157.1:0-18030 GCF_053602155.1 Streptomyces sp. NPDC004561 | reverse complement strand
CGCCGGTCCGGGTACCCGTGCGCATACTGTGGCAAGCGGAAGGTGTAGTTCAGGGAGCGGTGCGAGGTGACGGAGGCGGAGGACCGCAAGCCCCGGTCGGACGAGGCGCGGTACGACCCGGAGATCACGTCGGAGTTCGCGATCCCCGCGGGTCTCGATCTCCCCAAGGGGAGCGCCGAGCCGGAGACGACCTCCGAGTTCGCGGTGCCGGTCGGACTGGGGACGCCACAGCCGCCGAGTGCGGAGCCGGAGGCGTCGGCGTTCACCACGCCGAGCACGTACAGCGTGAAGAGCGCCCCGGCCACGTTCACGCCGGCCGCCGGGGTGCCGCTGGTCAGCCTGGTCAAGGACGCGCCGTGGCAGGACCGGATGCGCACGATGCTGCGCCTGCCGGTGGCCGAGCGGCCCGCGCCGGAGCCGGTGCAGCGGGTGGAGGAGGGCGGCCCGGCCGTCCCGCGCGTGCTGGACCTGACCCTGCGTATCGGGGAGCTGCTGCTGGCGGGCGGCGAGGGCGCCGAGGACGTGGAGGCCGCGATGTTCGCGGTGTGCCGCTCCTACGGCCTGGACCGCTGCGAGCCGAACGTCACCTTCACCCTGCTGTCGATCTCGCACCAGCCGTCGCTGGTGGAGGACCCGGTGACGGCGTCCCGGACGGTACGGCGGCGGGGCACCGACTACACGCGTCTGGCGGCCGTCTTCCGGCTGGTGGACGACCTGACCGACCCGGAGACCCATGTCTCCCTGGAGGAGGCCTACGGGCGCCTGGCGGAGATCCGCCGCAACCGGCACCCCTACCCCGGCTGGGCGCTGACCCTGGCCGGCGGGCTGCTGGCCGGCGCGGCCTCGATGCTGGTCGGCGGTGACCTGATCGTCTTCTTCGCCGCGGCGATCGGCGCGATGCTCGGCGACCGGCTGGCATGGGTGTGCGCGGGGCGCGGGCTGCCGGAGTTCTACCAGTTCACGGTGGCTGCGATGCCGCCGGCGGCGATCGGGGTGGGCTTCGCGCTGGCGCACGTGGACGTGCGGGCGTCCGCGGTGATCACCGGTGGACTGTTCGCGCTGCTGCCCGGCCGGGCGCTGGTGGCGGGCGTGCAGGACGGGCTGACGGGCTTCTACATCACCGCCTCGGCCCGCCTGCTGGAGGTCATGTACTTCTTCGTGGGCATCGTCACCGGCGTGCTGATCGTCCTGTACTTCGGCGTGAAGGTCGGCGGCAAGCTCAACCCGGAGGCGGCGCTCAGCATCTCGCAGCGGCCCGTGATCCAGATCGTGGCCTCCATGCTGCTGTCGCTGACCTTCGCGGTGCTGCTCCAGCAGGAACGGTCCACCGTGCTCTGGGTGACCCTCAACGGGGGTGTGGCGTGGACGGTGTACGGCGCGATGCACTACGTGGCCGACATCTCGCCGGTGGCGTCGACGGCCGTGGCGGCGGGCCTGGTCGGTCTGTTCGGCCAGTTGCTGTCCCGGTACCGGTTCGCCTCCGCCCTGCCGTACACGACGGCGGCGATCGGACCGCTGCTGCCCGGCTCCGCCACCTACTTCGGGCTGCTGAACATGGCGGAGAACCAGGTGGACAAGGGGCTGGTGTCGCTGGCCAACGCCGCCTCCCTGGCCATGGCCATCGCGATCGGCGTCAACCTGGGGTCGGAGGTCTTCCGGATCTTCCTGCGGGTCGGCTCCGCCGGGAAGCGCCGGGCCGCCAAGCGGACCAGGGGCTTCTGAGCACCCTCCGGCGCCGGACGGCCCCTGCCCCTCAGGGGCGGTAGTTGCCCTGGCTGTGGTCGTACGGGTACTGGTTCGGGTCGAACTGGGGCTGACCGTACTGCTGGTTCGGGTCGTACTGGTTCTGGCCGTACTGCTGGTTCGGGTCGTACTGCTGCTGCGGGTACTGCTGCTCGTAGTACTGGTTGTCGTAGCCGCCCTGGTTCCAGTACTGCTGCTGCTCCTGGTGCTGGGGCTGCTGCTGGTAGGGCTGGTCGTACCGCGGCTCCGACTCGATGCGGCGCAGCCTGGTCGTGGCGTCGTCCATGACCGGCGGCTGCTGGTGGAGGGGCGCCTGAGACTGCTGCGGGGCGCCCTCGGGGGCGTTCTGCCGGGCCTTCTTGTTCTTGCCGCGGGCGCGCAGGTACTCGATGGCGATCGGGACGATCGAGACGAGGACGATCAGGATGAGGATCGCCTCGATGTTGTTCTTGACGAAGGCGTGCTTGCCGAGCCAGGAACCGAGGAGGGTGACGCCCGCGCCCCACAGGGTGCCGCCGATGACGTTGAAGACCAGGAACGAGCGGTACCGCATGCCGCTGACGCCCGCGATGATCGGCGTGAACGTCCGCACGACCGGCACGAAGCGGGCGAGGACCAGGGACTTGGGGCCGTACTTCTCGAAGAACTCGTGCGCCTTGGTGACGTTCTCCTGCTTGAACAGGCGGGAGTCGGGCCGGTTGAACAGGGACGGGCCGACCTTCCTGCCGAACATGAAGCCCGCCTGGTCGCCGAGGACGGCGGCGAGACAGATCAGCGCGATCGCGCCCCACAGCGGGAATTTCAGCTCGTGCGTGGTGATCAGCAGACCGCACGTGAACAGCAGCGAGTCGCCGGGCAGGAAGAACCCGATGAGCAGACCGGACTCGGCGAAGACGACGAGCAGCAGGCCCCAGATGCCGTACGTGTCGAGCAGATAGTTGGGATCGAGCCAGCTCGGGCCTAGGGCGAGTGTCATCACGGGTCCGGGCTCCTGAGAGGGATGAGGGCGGCTACGGTGTCCAAGTAGTACGGCCGCACAAAGCTATCAACGTGATGTGACCGCCCCAGGTTCCCCCGGTGCCCCCAGGATGCGCTGTGGGATGACCGGGAGAAAGCTGTGACTCATGGGACTCGAGGAGTACGGCGGCGGCCAGGGGCCGCAGCCGGACGTACTGGTCGTCACGACGAACGACGTGCCCGGATACCGGGTGCAGCAGGTCATCGGTGAGGTCTTCGGGCTCACCGTGCGCTCCCGGCACCTCGGCAGCCAGATCGGCGCCGGACTGAAGTCGATGATCGGCGGCGAGCTGAGGGGCCTCACGAAGACGCTCGTGCAGACCCGCAACCAGGCCATGGAGCGCCTGGTGGAGCAGGCACGCGCGCGTGGGGCCAACGCGGTGCTCGCGTTCCGCTTCGACGTGACCGAGGCCGCGGACGTCGGCACCGAGGTGTGCGCCTACGGCACGGCGGTGGTCCTGGCCCGGGAGTGACCCCGCGCGCACCCGGACCGGGACCGGTCAGGAGGTGTGGCGGTCGGCGTTGGCGAGGATCGCCGCCCTGAGGTGCTCCGCGAAGCCGGGCCGCAGCCCGTCGTAGTACGCCTTGAAGCGCTCGTCGGACAGGTACATCTCGCCCAGGCAGCGGTGCATCTCGTACGGGCACTCGTAGAACCACCTGCCCATGTGCCGCCGGTGCTCCTCGGCCAGGTCCATGGCCGCCTCGGCCGTCGGCGGCTCGCCGGCGGCCAGCAGGGCCTTGTAGCGCTCCGTCCAGGCGTCGGACTCGGCCTGGATGCGCTTCCAGTCGTCCTTGGTGTAGCGGGCGGCGCGGCGCTGCGACTCGGCGTACGCCTCGGTGCCGCCCCAGCGTGCCTGTGTCTCCTCGGCGTACTGCTCGGGATCGTTCTCCCCGAACACCTCGAACCGCTCCTGCGGCGTCAGGTTGATTCCCATCGTGCGTGCCTCCATGGCGTGTTCCACGGCCGCGGCCATCTTCTGCAGCTTCTCGATCCGGGCGGTCAGCAGTTCGTGCTGGCGGCGCAGGTGCGCGTGCGGGTCCGCGTCCGGGTCGTCGAGCAGCGCCGCGACCTCTTCGAGCGGCAAGCCGAGCTCCCGGTAGAACAGGATCTGCTGGAGCCGGTCGAGGTCGGCGTCGCTGTAGCGCCGGTGGCCGGCGTACGTGCGCTCGCTGGGTACGAGCAGGCCGATCTCGTCGTAGTGGTGCAGGGTGCGCACCGTGACGCCGGCGAACCCCGCGACCTGGCCCACGGAGTAGCTCACTTTCCGCTCCTTGTCGTCGGTACGCCGTCCAGGCTGCGGCCTCACGTCACGTGAGGTGCAAGTCAGGGTGTGAGTCCGGGTCATTCCGGATGTCGGGGCTGTGCCGTCCGCTTATGGTGGCCCAGAGGAGGCACGCCCATGGCCCTGCACAAAGGTCCCGAGAAGCACCAGGAGCGGGTGCTGTCGGTCAACCCGTTCTACGGGGAGGCCAACCCGGTCGGCGGCATGACCGAGGCCCCGCCCACCCACCGGCTCCCGGAATCCCCGCTGTCCCCGTCCACGGCGTACCAGCTGGTGCACGACGAGCTGATGCTGGACGGCAACTCCCGGCTGAACCTGGCCACCTTCGTCACCACCTGGATGGAGCCGCAGGCCGGGGTGCTGATGGCGGAGTGCCGGGACAAGAACATGATCGACAAGGACGAGTACCCGCGCACGGCCGAGCTGGAGCGGCGCTGCGTGGCGATGCTCGCCGATCTGTGGAACGCACCGGATCCGGCGGCCGCCGTGGGCTGTTCGACGACCGGGTCGAGCGAGGCGTGCATGCTCGCCGGGATGGCGCTGAAGCGGCGCTGGATGAAGCGCAACCCCGACCGGTACCCGGCCGCACGGCCCAACCTGGTCATGGGGATCAACGTCCAGGTGTGCTGGGAGAAGTTCTGCAACTTCTGGGAGGTCGAGGCGCGGCTCGTGCCCATGGAGGGCGACCGCTTCCACCTGGACCCGCAGACGGCGGCCGAGATGTGCGACGAGAACACCATCGGCGTCGTCGGCGTCCTCGGCTCGACCTTCGACGGCTCCTACGAGCCGATCGCCGACCTGTGCGCGGCCCTGGACGCCCTCCAGGAGCGCACCGGGCTGGACGTCCCGGTGCACGTGGACGGCGCGTCCGGCGCCATGGTGGCGCCGTTCCTGGACGAGGACCTGGTGTGGGACTTCCGGCTCCCGCGGGTGGCCTCGATCAACACCTCGGGGCACAAGTACGGGCTGGTGTACCCCGGGGTCGGCTGGGCCCTGTGGCGGGACGCCGAGGCGCTGCCCGAGGAGCTGGTCTTCCGGGTCAACTACCTGGGCGGCGACATGCCGACCTTCGCGCTCAACTTCTCGCGGCCCGGCGCCCAGGTGGTGGCGCAGTACTACACGTTCCTGCGGCTGGGCCGCGACGGGTACCGGGCGGTGCAGCAGTCAACGCGGGACGTGGCCACCTCGCTCGCGGAACGGATCGAGGCGCTCGGCGACTTCCGGCTGCTCACGCGCGGCGACCAGTTGCCCGTGTTCGCGTTGACCACGGCCGACGGCGTCACGTCGTACGACGTCTTCGACGTCTCCCGGCGGCTGCGCGAGAGCGGCTGGCTGGTGCCCGCGTACACCTTCCCGGCCAATCGCGAGGACCTGTCCGTGCTGCGGATCGTGTGCCGCAACGGCTTCTCCCACGACCTGGCCGACCTGTTCGTGAACGATCTGACCCGGCTGCTGCCGGAGTTGCGCCGGCAGCCGCATCCGCTCGACCGGGACAAGCAGGCGGCCACCAGCTTCCACCACTAGGAGTGTTCGGGACCCCCCTCGGGCACGCTGTGCCCGGTGACCGAGGGGGTGCCGTACGGCGGCCCGCTATCCGGCCGCCTGCTCCATGGCCACCAGCTCGAACGCGGTCTTCCCGTCCAGGGACTCCCGGATGATGTCCGCGTGACCGGAGTGCCGGGCCGTCTCACGGATGAGGTGCAGACACAGCCAGCGCAGCGAGACGCGGCCCTCCGGCGGGAACCAGGGGTCGGGCGGCAGCGGGAAGGTGTCGTCCAGGCTGGGCGCGGAGCGGATGAACTTCTCCGTCTCCGCGGCGACCTGCTCCCAGTACGCGAGCTGTGAGGCCACCGTCTCCTCGCCGACCAGCTGGAAGGTCTCGTGCCAGTTCGACTCGTCGCGCTTGATCGCCGGCGGCTCCTGCCTGGCGCGGGCGATCCAGCTCTGCTCGACCTCCGCGACATGCTTGAGCAGCCCGGCGAGGGTCAGCTCGCTGGCGCTCGGACGGGTCCGGGCCTGCTCCTCGGTCAGCCCGAGCAGGGCCCGGCGGATCCCGCCGCGCTGCTCCTCGATGAACGCCAGCAGCGCTCCCCGCTCGTCACCGCTCGCCTCGGCGGACACATGCGTGACCATGACGGTCGCCTCTCCTCGGTTCGCCCGGGCGTTTGCCCCGACAAGGACGACGCTACGGGCCCTTTAGGTCAGATCCTGTCCGCTAGGTCCCGCGATCCGCCGGAACCGGCCGGGACTACCGGCCGGGACTAGAAGGGGAACCCGCTCCGGCCGTGCTGCACCGAGATCCACTTGACGGTGGTGAAGGCCTCCAGGGTCGTCTCGCCGTTCAGACGGCCGAGGCCGGAGTGCTTCTCACCGCCGAAGGGCACGATCGGCTCGTCGTGCACGGTGCCGTCGTTCACGTGGAACATGCCGGTGTCGATCCGCTTGGCGAAGGCGACACCGCGCTCGACGTCCCCCGTGTGGACGGCGCCGCTGAGGCCGTAGGGGGTGTCGTTGACGATCCGGACCGCCTCCTCCTCGCCGTCGAACGGGACGAGGAAGACGACCGGGCCGAAGACCTCCTGCCTCAGCAGCGAGGAGTCAGCGGGGACGCCGGTCAGCACGGTGGGCTCCACCAGGTTGTTGCTGACGGCGCCGCGCACCAGGGCCGTGGCGCCCTCGGAGAGCGCCTGATCGACCGCGCCGGAGATCGCGTTGGCCTGCGTGGAGTTGATCACCGGGCCGATGACGGTCTCCGGGTCCCGCGGGTCGCCGACCTTGAGGGTCCTGACCTTGGCGACGAACCGCTCGGTGAACTCGTCGGCGATCGAGCGGTCCACGAGGACCCGGTTGGCGGCCATGCAGACCTGGCCCTGGTGGACGAACCGGCTGAAGACCGCCGCGTCCACCGCGTAGTCGAGGTCCGCGTCGTCCAGCACCACCAGCGCGCTGTTGCCGCCCAGTTCGAGCACCGAGCGCTTGAAGTTCGCGGCGCAGACGGTGGCGACGTGCCGGCCGACGGCGTCGGAACCGGTGAAGGAGATGACCTTCGGGACGGGGTGCTCGATGAAGGCGTCGCCGATCTCGGCGATGTCGGTGACGACCACGTTGAGCAGGCCGCCGGGCAGGCCCGCCTCCTCGAAGATCCTGGCGATCAGGGTGCCGCCGGAGATCGGGGTGTTCTGGTGCGGCTTGAGGACCACGCCGTTGCCGAGCGCGAGGGCGGGCGCCACGGACTTCAGCGACAGCAGGAAGGGGAAGTTGAAGGGGCTGATGACGCCCACGACCCCCACCGGCACCCGGTACACCCGGTTCTCCTTGCCCTCCACCGGGGAGGGCAGGATCTTCCCCTCGGGGCGCAGCGCCAGGTGGATGGACTCGCGCAGGAACTCCTTTGCGAGGTGCAGCTCGAAGCCGGCCTTCACGCGCGTGCCGCCCAGCTCCGTGATGATCAGGTCGGCTATCTCCTGCTCGCGGTCCTCTATCAGCCTCAGCGCGCGCTCGAGGACCGCGCGCCGGGCGTAGGGGTTGGTATCGGCCCACTGCTTCTGGACGCGGGCGGCCGCCCGGTATGCCTGGTCCACCTCGTCGACCGTGGCCACCGTGATCGAGGCCAGCTTCTCGTCGTCGTAGGGGTTGAAGTCGATGACGTCCCAGGAGCCGGTGCCCGGTCGCCACTCACCGTCGATGTACTGCTGGGCCAGGTCGCTGAAGTAGGACGACATGTGATCCCTCAATCGCTAGCGTAGCCAGATCCCGGTCACGGTCTGATCGCACGTCATCGTACTTGCGTATCAAGAGAGTTGAAGGAGACCTCGGAGAAGATCCCGGCTCTCGTCCGGGCCGGGGCTGTCCTGCTGCAGCTCCTTCAGGGCCTGCTCGTACTGGGCGACGTCCTCGCGCTTGTCGAGGTACAGGGCGCTGGTCAGCTGCTCCACGTAGACGACGTCGGACAGGTCGGACTCGGGGAAGCTGAGGATGGTGAAGGCGCCGCTCTCGCCGGAGTGCCCGCCGAAGCCGAACGGCATGATCTGCAGCCGTACGTCGGGCCGCTCGGAGATGTCGATCAGGTGCTGGAGCTGTCCGCGCATCACCGCGCGGTCGCCGTAGGGGCGGCGCAGGGCGGCCTCGTCCAGGACGATGTGGAACTCGGGGGCGTTGTCCGACAGCAGGTACTTCTGGCGCTCCAGGCGCAGCGCGACCCGCCGTTCGACGTCGTCCGCGCTCGCGCCCTTCATGCCGCGCCGGACCACCGCGCGCGCGTACTCCTCGGTCTGGAGCAGGCCGTGCACGAACTGGACCTCGTAGACGCGGATCAGCGAGGCGGCGCCCTCCAGGCCCACATAGGTGGGGAACCAGTTGGGCAGGACGTCGGTGTAACTGTGCCACCAGCCCGCCACGTTGGCCTCGCGGGCGAGGGAGAGCAGCGACTGGCGCTCCGCCTCGTCGGTGATGCCGTACAGCGTCAGCAGGTCTTCCACGTCCCTGGTCTTGAAGCTCACCCGGCCCAGCTCCATCCGGCTGATCTTCGACTCGGAGGCGCGGATCGAGTAGCCCGCCGCCTCGCGCGTGATCCCCCGTGCTTCACGCAGCCGCCTGAGTTGCGAGCCGAGCAGCATCCGCCGCACCACCGATCCGGGCTCTCCCGCGCTCACGTTCGCCAGCCTCCCCAACCGTCTTCAGGTGCCGCAGTCTGCCACTAAAACGCTTCGCGCAGTACTCGTCCGGTTACGGAAACGGAAAGAGGTCGGCCGTTTCCGACGGGTCGGCGCCGTGCAGAGGTCAGGACCTCTGACGGCCACCGCGACCAAGATGGCGGAAAAAATGGCCAAGAAGCGGTACGGGAAGCCCCATTTCGGTCGCGTGCACGTGCATCTGCCCTTGCATCTGCTCTTCGCATCCGAAACCATGGTGCCGCGCCACCGCTGCATCGCAACGACCGCGAATTCCCGGGAGTGCCTCGCATGGGGACGAATGGATCGACCATGCTCAAGCCGTTACGGCAGGGCCTTCCGCCGTTGGATCCCGCGGCCGTGTCCGATGCCGCCTCCTGTGCACTGCCGCCCCGTTACGAGGCGGTGCGCGAGGCACGGCGGTTCACCCGGGGCACCCTGGACCAGTGGGACGTCGACGACCGCTTCGACGACATATGCCTGGTCGTCTCCGAACTCGTCACCAACGCCCTGCGTCACGCCGCCCCGCCCCCGGCCGCCGCCGAGCGGGGGGACTGCCGGCCGGCCGACCCGGGCCGCGCCGACACCCGCCCGTCCGTACGGCTGCATCTGATGCGCTGGACGGAGCGGCTGGTGTGCGCCGTGCGCGACCCGAGCCACGAGACGCCGGCGCCGCGGGACTCGGACGACTTCTCGGCCGAGTCGGGCCGCGGGCTGTTCCTCGTCGACTCCTTCGCGGACAGCTGGGGCTGGCACCCGCTCGCGGGCACCCTCGAGGGCAAGGTCGTCTGGGCCATGTTCCGGCTCCGGACGGCCGACTGAATCGCCGGCGACACCCTTGCACGCCGGGTTTCTACGCGCGTCGCCGCAGGGATACCTGCCGACATCGTTGCCACCCGGCGGGCCCCGCCGCCGGGTTCGTCAGCTTGCGATGAGGTGGTCGAACTCGCCGTCCTTGACGCCGAGGAGCATGGCCTCGATCTCCGCACGCGTATAGACGAGCGCGGGCCCGTCCGGGAAGCGCGAGTTGCGCACGGCGACCTCGCCCCCGGGCAGCCGCGCGAACTCCACGCAGGAGCCCTGCGAGTTGCTGTGCCTGCTCTTCTGCCAGGCCACTCCGTCCAGCTGCGTGGCAGCCATGCCGTTGTACACCTCGTACCCCCCGTACACGCCGTCAACGTCGCGGTCCACAGGTCGCTCCCCGGTGGTGCACTGGCCGGTTGCCATAAGTGCTTGGTCAACTGACCCGGATCATAACCCTGTTCACGTGCAGATGCATGAGCAGATGCACGTGCACGCGCGGTGTTCCCGTGGTTACAGCTTTGACGTGTGCTTTACCTGGCGATGTGCCGACATCTCACGGCAGCCGTTCCAGCGCCTGCCCAAGAGCAGGCAGGACATGCCCTCTCCATCCTCCGCCCATGATCTTGCGCGCCATCAGCTGACCCGGGTCGTCCGGATCGAACCCCTCGTGCACTAGGAACAGACGCGTGCCGCGCCCTTCCTGTTCCAGGGTCCATGTGAGGGTCCAGTCCGCGGGATTGGCGGGATCGGCGTCCGCCCAGCGGAGGGACAGCATCCGCTCCTCGTCGTAGGCCAGGACCTGCACCTCGACGACGCCGGAGAAGCGGGCGTTGGGACGCGGGACGGAGGTCATCCGGTACCGATGGCCGACCTCCAGACGGAAGTCCTCGGCGCCGGGCATCTGCCAGCGGGCGAGCAGTGCCGGCTCGGTCAGGGCCCGCCACACCTTGGCGGGCGGATGGGGGAAGAACTGGTCGACGCGGATCGTGGTGAGGTCGTCCGCGTCGCCGTCAGGCGTGGTGCTCATGACGTTCCATCGTCGGGCATGCGGTCGAGGAGGCCGCCGAGGCCCTTCAGTCGCTCGCGCCAGAACCGCTCGTACGGATGGAGCCAGTCCTGCACGTCCGCGAGCGGGGCCGCCTCCAGGCGGTAGATGCGCTGCCGGCCCGATCGCTGCTCGGAGACCAGGCCGGCCTCCCGGAGCACCTTGAGGTGTTCCGAGAGGCTCGGGCGGCGCATGTCGAAGTGGTCGGCCAGGGCCTGGACGGGCTGCGGCCCGCGCTCGCGCAGCAGCCGCAGCACCTCGCGGCGGGTGGCGTTGGCGAGCGCGGCGAAGACGCGGTCCTCGGCGGCGGTACCCGTCCCGTTCATGGTGCCGTCAGAAGCCTTCCTTCTCCGTCAGCAGCATCAGACCGTTGCCGTCCGGGTCCCGGAAGGAGGCCATCCGGCCCCACGGCAGCTCGTCCGGGCCCTGCACCTCGGTGCCCGCCTCGGCGAGCCGCGCGCAGTCGGCGTCGACATCGGTCGTCACCAACATGATCCCCCGTGCCGAACCGGGCTCGAAATCCCCCATGCCCGGACCGGAGAGCGTGAAGACGGTCTGCGCCCCCGCGGGCGCGACCTGGAGCCAGCGCCCGGGCGGCATCTCCCGGTCGGTGGTGACCTCGAAGCCGAGCACGTCCCGGTAGAAGCGCAGGGCGCGGTCCTGGTCGGCGACGGGGAGGGTGACGAAGGAGGCGTGAGTGATGTTCATGGGCACGACCATAGGTAGGCGATTCCCTACGAGTCAAGCGTAGGAAATTCCCTACGCGTCAGGGTCCGGCTCCGTGGGGACCGGGAGGCCACCCCCGCGTCGCCCCGGGCGCGAGCAGGCTCACAACGGATTCCTGCCTGACGTAAGAGGTCCTCCTGGTAACTGCTGGTAGCTTGCTGCGGGCCGTCCGGCCGAGGGCGGCGGACGCTACAGCTTGGGAGCCTGACGTGACTTCGGCGACTGCTTCGGTCAGTGCATCGGTCCGTTCGAGGGCGCGGGTCGCGGCCCTGACCGCGGGCCTGGTGGGCGCGCTGACGCTGACGGCGTGCAGCGGCGGCGGCACCAAGGAGCACTCCTCGTCCACGCCGAGCGCGAGCGCGGCGCCGTCGTCGACCGCGGCCGCCTCGGGGGTGACCGGCGCCTCGGCCAAAATCCAGGGCAGCTGGCTCACCACGAGCGGCGGCAGGATCGTGGCGCTGGTGATCACCGGGAAGCGGGCGGGGATCTTCGCGACCGGCGGAACCGTGTGCAGCGGCACCGCGGGCGCCGAGGCCGGCATGCAGATGATCCACCTGGCCTGCACCGACGGCAGCAAGGACCGGGCCACCGGCATGGTCGACTCGGTCGACGGCAAGGCCCTGAAGGTGACCTGGTCGGGCAAGGCCGGCAAGGAGACCTACACCAAGGCCGACGGCGGCAGGCTGCCGTCGGGGCTGCCGACTCGTCCGAAGCACTGACGCGGGGCGCGGGGGCGCGCAGCCGCCGGGGGGCGCGAAGGCTGCGAAGCAGCGGCAGCGTGACGCCCGGGGAAGCACCTGAAGCGGTGATTCCTGAGGGGCGCGCGAAACGGCCCGCGCCGCAGACGCCATGATGCTGGAATACCGTCACGACCTCGATGGGACCTGCTCATGCGCGCCATTCCGCTCACCGTCACCGCTCTCGCCGCCGCCCTGCTGCTGACCGCCTGCAACGACGGCAGCAGCAACAAGAGCGGCGGCAAGGACAACTCGGCCTGCGCGATCGGCGGGGTGTCCATGCAGGTGGGGGCGGCGAGCGTGGCCCCGGGCGCCGGTGACACCGGCGAGGTGCCCGTCAGCATCACCAACCAGAGCAAGCCGTGCACCCTGGACCACTTCCCCGGCGTCGCCCTCGTCCAGAAGGGCGCGTCCGCGAAGCTGTCCGCCCAGAAGGGCGCGAAGGCACAGAGGCTGAAGCTCGCCAAGGGCGACTCCGCGACCTTCACGATCACCTATGTGCGCGGCAAGGACGGGGACTCCACGAGCCTCGCGGCCACGGAGTTGCGCATCACCCTGCCGGGCGGCGACACCGCGCAGAGCTTCCCCTGGAAGTACGGCCCGATCGCCGGCCAGGGCGGCCCGTCCGCGGCGAACGCCTCGGTCAGCGCCTTCCAGCAGGTCGGGGACTGAGCCTCACTCCAGCCGCGGGCGCGCTCCGACCTGGGCACGGTCGGCCGCCGCGGCGCCCTCCGTCCAGCCCGCCGCGTCGCTCACCCCGCGCAGCCGGGTCGTGGTGGTCTCGGGGAACATGCGCTCCAGGCGGCCGGTGACGGCTGTCGCGCGCGTGGCCAGCACCGGCAGCAGGTCCCGGGTGACCTGGGTCTCGGCGGCGGCCGCGAGCCGGGCGCCGACGCGGTGGGCGTAGGCCGCGAGGAACGACTGCCGGAAGGTCTTGGTGCGTTTGCGTCCGCCGGCTCTCTGGGCCGCCTCCGCCTTGGTCATCGCGTGCGTGGCCTGCACCAGCAACGAGGTGTGGAGCAGCTCGACCGCCTCCAGGTCCGCCTCGAAGCCGACGACGGTGGAGAAGCCGAGTGGTTCGTTCCACACCGCGCGGCAGTGGTTGGCGGTGGCCACGGCGTCGAGCAGGACCGCCTTGGCCTGCTCGTACGGCGGCTCGACCCCGATCCGGCAGGCCCCGGGCGCGTCCGGAGCGGGCGCCTCGGCGGCGAGCAGCGCCTCGTCGACGCTGTGCCGGGCCATCAGCTCCTGCGCCTTGGCGCTCAGCGCCTCCGCCTCCTCCGGGTAGCCGGTCGCCTCGGCCTTGGCGAGCAGCGCGCGGATGCGGGCGAGCACGCGGGAGGCGGCCAGGGCGGACGCGCGCCGGGACTCCTCCTCCAGGGGCTCCAGGGCGGGCAGGCGCAGCAGCAGGCGGTACAGCTCCAGGACGGCTGTGGCGTGGGAGAAGCGGTCGGCCTCGCGCGCGGGGCCCTCGGGCAGGTCCGCCAGCTGGGCGGTCCAACGGCGTCCGCGCGGACGGTCCCGCCCGGACTGCGCGCGGATCAGCGCGGCGGCCAGGCGCGCGTGCGCCTCCTCCAGCTCGCGCCGCACCAGCCGGACGACATCGGCGGGCTGCCAGCCGCGCTGCCACGCCGTCGCCACGAACTCCTCGCCCCGCCGCGCGAGTTCGGCGTCCGCGGCGGGGTCGGCGGCGAGCAGGGAGGCGCCCGTGTCGAGTCCGGTGTCGGTGTCGTCGTAGAGCGCCGCCCGGAAGGCCCGCTCGACGGTGCTGGCAGTACTGGTCACACCGCCGATCGTGCCATGGCCCACCGACGGCGCCCGAACGTCGTCCACAGCCTGTGGACAACCACCCGCCTCCAACCTCCGAACAGGTGTCAACCGTCGGTTGACAGTGGGGAGGGCGCAACCTACGGTTGACACATGGCGACCAACCCGAACATCACGGCTTCCGTCCGCCTCGACGACCTCATCGAGGCCATCAAGAAGGTTCACACCGAACCCCTCGACCAGCTCCAGGACGCGGTGATCGCCGCCGATCACCTCGACGACGTGGCCGACCACCTGATCGGGCACTTCGTCGACCAGGCCCGCCGCTCGGGCGCCTCCTGGACCGACATCGGCAGGAGCATGGGCGTCACCCGGCAGGCGGCGCAGAAGAGGTTCGTGCCCAAGGAGTCCGCCGACCTCGACGCCAGCCAGGGCTTCAGCCGCTACACCCCCCGCGCCCGCAACGTCGTCGTCGCCTCGCACAACGAGGCCGTGGCGGCCCGCAACCCCGAGGGCCGCCCCGAGCACCTGGTCCTCGGGCTGCTGGCCGAGCCGGAGGGCCTGGCCGCGAAGGCGATCACCGCGCAGGGCGTCCTCCTGGACTCCGTACGGCAGGCCGCGACCGCCGCCCTGCCGCCCGCCGCGGAGGAGGTCCCCGATCTCGTCCCCTACGGCCCCGAGGCCAAGAAGGTCCTGGAACTCACCTTCCGCGAGGCCCTCCGGCTCGGGCACAACTACATCGGCACCGAGCACATCCTGCTGGCCCTGCTGGAGCACGAGAACGGCGAGGGCGTCCTCAGCGGCCTCGGCATCACCAAGGCCGCGGCCGAGGAGTACGTCGGCAAGGTGCTGGCGCTGCTCCTGGAGCAACGCCAGGAATCCGCTCAGGAGGACTGAAACCGCAGGTCACGTCCATTGTCAGTGCCTCCTGCCACACTCGCAGTCATGACCGACCGGTGGGCACTCGCACCGGCCGAGGACGGTGGCGTGGACGTCGCCCCCCTCGGCCCGGACGGGCTGCCCGCCGGGCCGGTGCGGCGGGAGAGCGATCCCGCCGGGGCGGTGCGGAGCCGCCCGGAGGTCACGCGCTGGGTGTGGCGGTCGACCGCCGAGGTCTACCCGCGTCTGCTCGCCACGGGGGTGCGAGTGGAGCGGTGCTACGACGTCGAGGACGCCGAGACACTCCTGCTGGGCCACGAGGGCCGGTACGGCGAGCCACGCTCGGCCGCCGCCGCCCTGGCCCGCCTCCGCGGCGGCCCCGTACCGTCCGACCCGCCGCAGCGCGCGGCCGAACCGGGCGCCCAGTCCCCGCTGTTCGAGCCCACCGGCGCCCGCCTGCCCCTCGCGGACCTGCTCGCGGTCTACGCCGACCAGCAGCGGCGGCACGGCCGGACCGCCCACCCCGACCGGATGCGGCTGCTGACCGCCGCCGAGTCCGCCGGGATGCTGGTGGCGGCCGAGATGAACCACGCCGGCCTGCCCTGGAGCGCCGACGTCCACCGCGGACTGCTGCACGACCTGCTCGGCGAGCGGTACGCGGGCGGGGGCGAGCCGCGCCGCCTCGCCGAGCTGGCCGACCGGGTCTCCGCCGCCTTCGGCCGCCGGGTGCGCCCCGACCTCCCCGCCGACGTGGTCAAGGCCTTCGCGCAGGCCGGGATCAAGGTGCGCTCCACCCGCCGCTGGGAGATCCGGTCCGTCGACCACCCGGCCGTCGAGCCGCTGCTGGAGTACAAGAAGCTGTACCGCATCTGGGTGGCGCACGGCTGGTCCTGGCTGCAGGACTGGGTGCGCGACGGCCGCTTCCGCCCGGAGTTCCAGGCCGGCGGCACGGTCACCGGCCGCTGGGTGACCAACGGCGGCGGCGCCCTGCAGATCCCCAAGGTGATCCGGCGGGCCGTGGTCGCCGACCCCGGCTGGCGGCTGGTGGTGGCCGACGCCGACCAGATGGAGCCGCGCGTCCTGGCCGCGATCTCCCGCGACCCCGGGCTGATGGAGGTCGCCGGCCGGGAGAGCGACCTCTACCAGGCCGTCTCCGACCGGGCCTTCTCCGGCGACCGCGACCAGGCCAAACTGGCGGTGCTCGGCGCGGTCTACGGCCAGACCTCCGGCGACGGCCTGAAGAACCTCGCCGCGCTGCGCCGCCGCTTCCCCAGGGCCGTCGCCTACGTCGACGACGCGGCACGCGCGGGCGAGGAGGGCCGGCTGGTGCGCACCTGGCTGGGCCGCACCTGCCCGCCCGCCGCCGGCACGGCCGAGGACCCGGCGGAGGAGGCGGGCATCCCCGTCGCCGAGGACGACACCGAGGCACCGGCGGACGGCCAGGCCCCCTGGGGCCCCGGCTACGCCTCCACCAACTCCCGCGCCCGGGGCCGCTTCGCACGGAACTTCGTGGTCCAGGGCAGCGCCGCCGACTGGGCCCTGCTGCTGCTCGCCGCACTCCGCCGGACCTGCGCGGACCTGCGGGCGGAGCTGGTCTTCTTCCAGCACGACGAGGTGATCGTGCACTGCCCCGTCGAGGAGGCCGACACCGTCGTCCGGGCCATCCGCGAGTCGGCCGAACTCGCGGGACGGCTCACCTTCGGCGACACACCGGTGCGGTTCCCGTTCACCACGGCGGTGGTCGAGTGCTATGCCGACGCCAAGTAGGCCGGGACGCGCGCCGGTTCAGTCCGTCAGCAGCCCCCGCAGCTCCGCCAGCACCGCCTGCTCGTCCGTGCCGTCCAGCGCCGCGAGCGCCGCGCGCCAGCTCTCGTACGCCTCCGCCCGCCGCCCCTGTTCGAGCAGCAGCAGCCCGTGCTGGTGCCGGGCCAGGCCGCCCATGTAGCGGTCGGCGCGGGCGTCGGCCCGGCGCAGCAGCCTGGCGCACTCGCCGCCCGCCCGCTCGGTCTCCCCCAGCTCGCGCAGCGCGCGGACCAGGCCGAGCCGGGTCTGGGACTCGCCGTGCCAGTCGCCGTGGTCGCCGAGGATGCGCAGGCTCTCCTCGAAGTGCCGGGCGGCGGCGGCCGGTTCGGCCAGGCTGAGGTAGGCGTAGCCGATGTTGCAGTGCGCCGAGTGCTGCACGATGACCGCGCCGATCGCGTCCCCGATCGCCAGCGAGCGCCGGTGCTGCTCGATGGCGGTGCGCGGATCGGTGTGCTCGTAGAGGTTGCCGAGATGGCTGTGGGTGACGGCCTCGCCGTAGGGGTCGTTCAGCTGCCGCGAGTAGGCGAGGCTCTGCCGCAGCGCCTCCCTCGACTCCTCGAACCGGCCGAGCCCCTCCAGCAGCAGCCCGCGGTTGTTCAGACAGCGCCTGATCCGGGAGGCCGCACCGAGCCGCCGCCAGATCTCGAGGGACTGGTCGGTCAGGGCGAGGGCGTCGTTCTGCCGGCCGGTCAGGAAGAGCAGGCCCGCGAGATCGCCGAGCGCGTACGCCTCGGCCGCCGCGTCCCCGAGCCGTCGCGCCGCCCCGAGCGCGGCCCGCCCGAGCACCTCCATCTCGGCGACTCGTCCGCTGCGCTGCGCATACGGGAAGAGCAGCCGCGCGAGCGCCGACAGATGGGCGGCCCCGCGCGGGTCGGCCGTGTCCGCGTTCCGCGCCACCAGGGCGACGACGTTCTCCAGTTCCGTCTCGCCCCAGGCGAAGGCCTGTTCCGCGGACTCGAAGAGCGGCAGGGCAGCCACGTCCGCGGCCAGCTCGGCGGGCTGCGCCGAGGTGGGCCGCCGCCGGTCGTCCTGGTCCAGCCCGGGCTCCACGACCGCCATCAGCACCCGCTCGGCAGCGGCCGCGTACCAACGGAGCGCGGCCAGCTCGGGGCTCGACTCGGCGGTACGGCCGGGCGCGTCGGGTGCGGTGCCGGGCCGGCGCGCTGCGGTACCGGGCGTGGAGCGCGCGGCGAAGACGGCATCGCCCGGAACGGCGCTCCCCGGGTCGCCGGCGGGGCGCGGGCCGGCGGGTCCTGCCGCGGGTCGGGAGGCGGAGCGCGCGTCAGTGGGACCGGTGCCTGCGTGGGCGGCAAAAGGCGCTTCGGGCGGCCGGGTGTCCGCGCCCGGGGCCGGACGCGCGGGGGCCGATCCGGTGTCCGGCCCCGAGGCCGGGTGGACCCCGGCCCGGGTGGCGGGGAAGTCGCCGTGGGTGTCGGCCAGTTCGCGGGCGAAGTCGCGGACCAGGTCGTGGGGGGTGTAGCGGCCGTACGCCGTCTCCTCCAGCAGGGCCACGTCGACCAGGCGGTCCTGCGCCGCCTCGGCCCGGCGCTCGTCGG
>NZ_JBSGDB010000156.1:0-18045 GCF_053602155.1 Streptomyces sp. NPDC004561 | reverse complement strand
ACCGGCTCGGTGCGCCGCTGGCGATCGTGCACTCGGGGCGCCGTCGACCGTTCGCCGCATCGCCGGCGTTGCCCGCATTGCCGACCGGCGACATCATCCCGGTCAGGCTGGACCCGGCCGATCCGATGCCGGCACCGCTTGCGAGCGGCTCACGCCTGAAGCCGCACCGGACGGTTAGCGGACGTGTACTCGTCCGCGACGTTGAAGACGCTGGCACATTGCGGGCACTCCGCCTTGCCGAACAGGTAGGCAATTCCGTCGGCGAGCACCTCCTGCCCATCGCGGACAGTGATCTGATGCATCCACCGGCCGGTTCCGGTGAGTTCCTCGGCACCGGCCGGCCGCAGGTCCCGCCGGATCTCCTCACTCCCGTCCCTCACCTGCGAGTAGCACCCGAAGCCTCCAAAGACGATCGTCACCCCCACGCCACAGTGGGGACAGTCCACGTGATGGACGCCGTCCGTGAAACCATCCAGGGCGTTCGTCCAGTGGTACTCCTCTTCGACCGCGAGCAGGGCGCGGAAAGACACGCGATAGCCAGCCGGCCGCGACCGCAGGTGCCGGTCCAGCACCGCACGGAACTCCTTGACCGCATCAGCGCACAGTTCGTCAGCAGATCGTCGCAGCCGTGCCGCCCGGCGGCGCGTTCCAGGATCTTCCACGCTTCAGCGTCGTCCTGGTGCTCCACCCGTTCCAAGAGCTCCGGAACGCGATCGACATCGAACCAGCAGTCACGCATCTGTGCCCAGTTCACCACCTGAGCATTGAACCCTCCCAAGGCGGTGAGGAGCGCCTGGAGCGACCCATCGGACAGGCCTGCCGACCCTGCCGGACGCGTCGCCTACTGCCGATCAGGCCAAGTGGCCGACGCGCGACCCGTGCCGGTCATGCGGGGCGGATCCCTCCGGACCGCCCCGGCTCACGTACGATCGCGCGCTTCGCCTCCAGCGCCATTAGCTGACAGTGCCCCGTTATCTGCACTTCCTTGTCCAACCATGGAACGGGCCGTCATGAGCCGATTGCCTGCCACACCCGTGACGACCGCAACCGTCACCCGTCGCGTGAGCGCGTCGTCAGGCGCCCGCGTAGACGCGGTTGACGAATTCGGCGACCTGGGTGTCGCTGAGGTTCTTGCCGAGGTTGGCCTCGGTGATGATGCCTACCAGTTGGTGGCCGCCCTTCACGTCGATTACCGGGAGGCGCTTGATCCGATACTGTTCCATGATCTTCAGGACGTCCTGAACATCCGCGTCGGCGTCGATCCAGTGGATCTTGCTCTGCATACTGCCGGCCTGCACCGTCGACGGATCGATCCCCTCGGCACAGCATTTAAGGACGATGTCACGGTCGGTGATCATCCCCGTCAGCTGGTCGTTGTCACCGCAGATGGGCAGCGCGCCGACCTTCAGGTCACGCATCATCTGCGCCGCGTCCTTCAACGACTGGTGGGCGCCGACGCATTGCACTCCGCCGGTCATGATGTCCCTGGCCCTCAGATTGCCAGCCATGGATCCTCCTGCTGGTCGCAGCGTTCATCGAGATCTCGGGCGCCGGCGTACGCATGACTCCGCGAGGCACCCGCCCCTCGATGACAGCACGAAGGAAGCAAGATCGCTTCTGGGCCTGGCAGCCCTCCCACTTGGGCACCCATTGGCTGCCGGACCGCCTACCAGCGCATGTGGAACAGAGGGTCGAGCGGATCGCCCTCGTACCCGACGACGAGACAGGCTGCCGCCACCGGCCCCCGGGAGAGCTCCACGAGCCGGGTCAGGGCCGCCGCCTCGGAGGGCAGCGCGGCCGGATCGAGACCGAGCGCCCGGGCCGCGCGGTCGCGTCGCGCGTCGAAATCGGGCAGGTCCTCTCGATACTCGTCGGCGACCGCCCGCAGTTCCTCGACCGTCCGTCCGGGAGCGTCCCGCCACCACGGGGCCACCAGACACAAGCGCACCAACTCCGGCAGTCCCAGGCCGAGAAGCCCGGCCTCGCCGTCCAGGCTCACGTACACCACCGGCCGTTCCTCGCCGCCCTCGCCGACGAAGCAGAACGCATCTCCCGAGCCCGCTCGCGCGAACTGCTCCAGCCTGGCCCCGGAGGAGAGGCGGACGCCGTCCTCCAGTGCATGGGAGGACGGGTCCGTCGCGTCGAGGTCCGCGAGTCCGGCGAAGAACGCCACGACGTCTTGGTCAGTGGCCAAGAGAGGCAGCAACGCGCCCGGCACACCGGGGTGGGCGGGTATGCCGGGTCCGGCCTGTGCATTCGATCCGTTCGATCCGTTCACCGGGCTACCGTAACCGGGCCCCCAACACCGATCGGGCGGACCGTCAGAAACGTCGGCGAAGACAAAGCGCAGCGCAATGTGCATGCAAGCGGCGGCTCGACGGGGTGGCCGGCACCGCCACGGCAGACGGCCCAGGTGCCCTGCCACCTGTCGGGCGCCCAGGCCGGCCTACGGCTCACCATCAGGGGTAGATCCACCTCGAGCACTTCCGTGGCGCCGGTGGCCGCGCGACGACAACCACGGAGCATTTCTCGGCCTCGCCGTCCTCCTGATCACCCACTGCCACGTCCGACAGGTTTGTTGAGGCCTCTACGACTCCAACGCCTTCGGTCCCGCACGGGCGAAGGCCACTGCCCATGCGGGCAGCCGATGCACCGCACATGGCCGATATCACATATGGGACATATGTGGCAATATGGCGCGTGTGGAATTAGGCGCTGAAGACCGGCGAGAGGAGTACATCATGATCGCCAAGCTACTCGGCAGGCTGTTCTTCACCCGCCACTACGGTGCGTACGGCGCCCACGAGTGGGATGCGTACGCCGGCGACGACTGAGTCTGACCACACCACTGGCGGGCGCCCCCGGGCGCCCGCCAGCACCCGGCCACGCTGCCGACGACATCGGCCTGGACAGGTACGAGAGCCAGGGACGATCTCATGGGCCGAATGAATGAGCCGCCGCGGTTGCCCGGAGGCAGTTTCGCCGCTTGGAGCCGCGACCGGCTGGCACTGGCGCGCCGTGGCACTGCGGAGTGCGGGGACGTCTGGCAGCTGGAGCCGGGGGTCTACGTGGCCGCTACGGCCGGGCCGTGTGAAGCAGTCCTGCGCCGCGCGCAGGACTTCCCCAAAGCGCCCTCGCCCCTCTTCCCGCCGTTGAAGGGGTCGAACGGGGAACCGACGCCTGAGGAGCGCATGCGTGCTCACACCGCCCGCATGCGCGGACTGCGCTCGCAGGCGGTCGCGGTCCGAATCGGTGAGATCGCGCCCCGAGCCGCTCGATTCGCCGACCAATGGCCCCTGGACCAGGACGTCGAAATTCTGCCCCTGGTCCGACACGCCCTGGCAGAGATCGGCGTGAGCTACCTCTTCTCCGAAGACACTCCCACCCTGCTGCCCTTCGCCTCACAGCTCTTCCTGGCCCGGGAGGTGCTCGTACGGCCCTCGCACTGGGTGTGGCCGCGCTGGGTGCCTACACCGGCACGGCGGTTCCGCACACGGCAGCAGGTCGCCTTCACCGACGCTTTGCGGCCCATCGTCAGGCGGCGCCGTTCGTCGGGCCGACTCGGTGACGACATGCTGGGACAGATGCTCCGGCCCTCCTCCCGCTACGGCCTGCTGCCGGAAGAGGCCGTCCTCGACACTCTCCCCGGAATCACGGTCGCCACCTTCGAGACACCTTCCCGGGCCGCCGGATGGATCCTGCTCCACCTGGCCCAGCACCCCGTGGCAGCGGACCGCGTCGCGGCCGAAGCCGCCTTGCTGCCCGCGGACCCGGCCGCGACGACCAGCGCCCACCTCGGCGGCCTGCAGTACACCCAGGCACTGGTACGCGAGGTGCTGCGGCTGTACCCCCCGAGCTGGCTCCTGACCCGGCAAGCCCCGCGACAGACTCAGCTCGCCGGCTACACCATCGATGCCGGATCCACCGTTCTCGTCTGCCCGTACACCGCCCAACGCGACGCGCGGGAACACGCCGAGCCGGACCGGTTCCTGCCCGAGCGCTGGCTCGATGGTTCGGGCTCGCCGGAGGAACCAGGGGTCTTCCTCTCCTTCGGCACCGGGCCGCATGGCTGTGAGGGAGCCGCTCTGGCCATGGCGATGCTGACGCTCCTCACCGCGCAGATCGCCCGCTGCTACCACTTGAGCGAGCCGCCCGGACCGGACCCCAGCTACGAGGTCGCCACCTTCGAAGGCCTCGCGACTGCAGGGTTGCACCTGCGCGCCACCCTGCGCGGCTGAGGGCAGCCCTGCTTTCGGTCACAGGCCGCCTCCGTCCGTAAGGAGCCGACGCTGATCAAGTACGGGTGCCGTTCCGCACACGCTCGGAAGACCGGCTCATGGTCCGCTCACCGTATGTCCATGTCGCTGGTCGAACTCGCTGGCGAGGATGCCCATCATGACGAGGTCGTGGTACCGGCCGGCGAAGAAAACGTGTTCCCGCAGGCGTCCCTCCTCGATGAAGCCGAGCCGACGAGTGAGTGCCAGCGACGCCTCGTTGTGCGCGAAGATCGTCGCCAGGCATTTGTGATAGCGCCGCTCGGCGAACATGAAGCGCAGCAGCAGCACCAGGGCTTCTGTCGCGTAGCCCCTGCGCCGGTGGTCAGCGGCGATCGCGACTTCGAACTCGAACCAGCCTGAACGAGGGGCGGGGTGATGTGAGCCGACCGTGCCGACCAACTCCCCCGTGGCCGTTGATTCCACTGCCAACCGGAAACGATCGTCATCGCACTTGGCGACGGATTGCTCCTTCGCCCAGGCACGGTAGCTCTCGGCGGACCGCGGCAGATCCAGCCGGCTCCCTCCCCGCCCGTCGTCGTCGGCGAAGCGCTTGAACGCTGTCCAGTCGTCGGGCTCGATAGCGCGTAGGCGTACCCGCGTACCCGTCCAGGACGATGCCATGCTCTATTTGATCATGCTGAGGTGCGCGAGGCCGCGGGGCACGCCGCGACAGGAGTTGCCCGCCGTTCTCCCTCACGCCGGCGTCGAGCTGGTCCAGCGCGGCGGCCGAGCCATTCAGCCTCGTATTCCACAGCGCGAGGTCGATACGGCCCGACACGAAGGGCGTGTCGATCACGGAGTGGAGCGGGACGTCACTGGTTGCGTGCATGAACCTGCACCGCAGACGGCCAGTCGATCAGGTCCCCCGGCACGCGGTGCCCTTCGGTCAAGGAGGCGAGCCCGCCACCGGCGCCGAAGCCCCCGTTGGCGACCTCCGTGTAGACGCGGCGAAGCAGTTCGGGTAGACGGCGCCCGATCCTGCGCTCTGCCCTCTCCAACTCGGTCAGAGTCACAGGAGGAAACAGCGGTCCGCGGGGAGCGTCCGCGTAGTAAGCGGCCACTTCCTTGCTCTGCGACTTGAGTTGGATCGTGCCGTCGCTGCTGTACGACACGATGTCGGCGCAGATCTGCGCCCTGTATTCCGGGCCGCAGCGCTCAGCCATCCAGGCAGTGGGCACGCTCGCCTCATCGAAACGCAGGCCCGGATCCCACGCGCGAGCCCGCAGCTTCTCGATCAAAGCGTCGTCGTCCGCCTCCCTGTCACCGGGGTCCCGGTGGGGTGTTGCGGGATGGTCGCGGGGAAGAAAGGTCGACGACCCACCTGGTCCTGCGCCCCGGTAGGTGACCGGGTTCGAGGGCCGCATCCCTGTGGTCGGTGGTCGCCGCGACAAGGGTGACCACCGACTCGGGCAGGGCGGTGCCGAAGGCGGCCGGGATCGTTCCGACCGCCATCCCGGCGGGGGGCTTCGCGAACAACCGCGAACGGGGGCGGCGGCAGCTTCGACCCCGCAGACACGCTTACGTCGTCGGCGAAGGGCCGAAGGCCGGGCATCGAAGGGGCGCGGTGGGGTCGCCGTTCAGAGACTCAGCGTGATCACGGCGCCGAGACCGCCGAGGCCGAGGGCGACGGCTGCTTGTTTCCAGCCGCCTGCACCCCAGGCGAAGAAGCGGTCGGCAGCCAGCCGGCCAGGGCCGATGGCAGCAACAGCGAGGGCGACGACGGCGATGCAGACGTTGTATTCCACTCCCCCGTCCGTGTCCCACAGGCCATGGGCGCCGGTGACGGTGACCATGGCATTGATCATGACGCCGATCAGGGCGGCAGCCGCCAGCGGGGTCAGCAGGCCGGCGGCCAGACCGAGGCCGCCGAGGAGCTCGGACAGCCCTCCGATCGCGGCGAAGAGCTTCGCCGGGTGATAGCCCAGGGCCGCGAACCCCTTGGCGGTTTCCGTCAGGCCGTGGCCCCCGAAGAGCCCGAAGAGTTTCTGAGCACCGTGGGCGGCCATCAACAGGCCGAAGGTCAGCCTGAGGAGCAGCAGGCCCCAGTCGGCGGCGCTCGTCATGGCAGTCGTGGTGGCGGTGTCGGTGGGATGCGCCACCGGTTCCGTGGATCGAACAGGATGGTTGAGGATGCGCTTGGTCAACATGGCAATGCTCCGGTTGAACGCCAGAACGGGCGTTTCCCCCTGCTCGGACAGACCCGAGCAACCGGTGATGGGTGAGCCCCGTGCGGCCGCACAGAGCGTTTCCCCCTGCACGATGCTTCCGCTCGGGGCAGCGTCGTGCATCTTGGCGGTGGCCCGCGCGGGCGGGCGGCCGGCGTCGCCTCAGCGGTCCTGCGCCATGTCGTCATCACGATCGGTGTCGCTCGGGCCCAGACGCACGCAGCACTCCCCCGGCTCGGGGGCCAGGACGGCCTGGACCCCGTTGACCTCCAGGCCGCGGAGGTAGCCGGAGAGAAATGCCTTGTTCATGCCGCACACCAGCTCAGGGGCCTTCGCGGCCAGCGGGTGGAAGGGGCAGTTGCGCAGCCGGAGCCGGGTCGGGGTCTCGCGGACGGGTTCGTAGCCGTACTCGTCGAGCAACCGCTCGCAGGCGGTCAGCCCGCGCTCGGGGCCCAGGCGGCCAGGACGCGTCTCGTCCCGGGCCGCCTCGCCCAGGTGCCGGCCACGGTCTTCGGCGCTCCGCACGGCTGCCTGCGTGGCGTTCTCGTCGGCGCCTTCGGTCAGGACGGCGTCCAGGAGCAGGTCGGCCAGGAGTTCGTGGCGCCGGTCGGGGATGCTCACGGTGATCTGGGCGTCGGTGGGTTCGTACACCTTCGGTTTCCGGCCGACCTTCCGGATCCCGCCGGGCGATTCGTAGCGCGCGCGCAGCAGGCCGACGTCGACGAGCTTGTCGAGGTGGAAGGCGGCGAGCTTGCGCGAGATGCCGACGCTGGCGGCGGCCTCGTCCCGAGTGACAGCGCGGCCGGCACGCCGGATGAAGGTGAACATGCGCCGGCGCGATTCGTCGCCGAGGACGCTGACGGAGTCGATGGCGCTGTCGGCCCCGTCGGCCCGCGCAGTCGGATCAGAAGCCACACGACCACAGTAACTCCCATCCACGCGGGCACAAGTGTTCTTTCGGCCCATTGTCCTGCACGTCTTGACGGCCTCCCGTAATAAGACCAAGATTTGTTGGTGAAACTAGTGGAGGTTGCGATGGCCAGTGAGTCCCATCTCCAAGCGAAGCGTCCGGTCAGTGCCTCGCTCGCCGGCCCGTACGGCCACCCGTTCCACCCGATCCTGGTGACCGTGCCCATCGGCGCCTGGGTCACGAGCCTGGTGTTCGACATCGCGTCCCACGTCGTGCACCGTCCGGGCTTCTTGACCCAGTCCTCGGAGTGGCTGATCGCGGTCGGGGTGATCGGTGCCCTGCTGGCGGCCATGGTCGGATTCCTCGACCTGTTCGCGATCCCGGCCGGCACCCCGGCCTTTCGCACCGCCTTGGTCCACATGACGCTGAACCTGCTCGTGACCGCCGCCTACGTCGTCAACTTCCTGTGGCGGTACGGCGATCACACGGGCGGCGGAGGTGTCGGGATCGGGCAGCTCGTCCTGTCCGCTGCCAGCGTGATCGTTCTGGGCCTCTCGGGATTCCTGGGCGGCAAGCTCGCGTACCGCTACGGCGTGCGCGTCGCCGACGAGAACACCCAGGCCGAGGGCTACACGCCCCACCGCGGCCCGAGCGAGACCCGCTCGGCCGTGTGATCCGGCCCCACACCCACCATGACGGCCGGTTTCCTCCAGCCGCCCTCACCACCATTCCCCTTGGGAGTTCCCCATGGACATCGCCGCACTGATCACCTGGGTGGTCACCGCTCTCGGCGGGTTCTACATGCTCGGCACCTGGATCCAACGCGGCGGAATCCGGCAACAGCAAACCGGCACCAGCCGCCTGCCCGCACCCGTGGTCTTCGGCCACTTCGCCCTGGCCGCCATCGGACTGGTGGTGTGGATCGTCTACGTCGTGGCCGACAAGACCG
Organism: Streptomyces sp. NPDC004561; assembly: GCF_053602155.1. Lineage (NCBI taxonomy): Bacteria > Bacillati > Actinomycetota > Actinomycetes > Kitasatosporales > Streptomycetaceae > Streptomyces > Streptomyces sp. NPDC004561. The sequence goes on along the minus strand of NZ_JBSGDB010000156.1, from coordinate 9,744 downwards.
CCCTGGCCTGGACCGCGTTCGTCCTGCTGCTTCCGGTCGCCCTGCTGGGATTCGTGATGCTGGCCCGCTGGATTCCCGTCTACCGTGACCGTCCCAGGACCGGCGCGACAGCGGCCGCTGCCGCGGGCCCGGGAGCCGAAGGTGCCGTCCCTGCCGAACGGCACTTCCCGGTGCCGGTCGTGCTGGCGCACGGTCTGCTCGCCGTCGTCACCCTCGTCCTGGTCCTGCTCACCGCCCTGGGCATCGGGGGCAGCTGAGATGACCGAGCGCCCCGGCACCACCGCCCGAATAGACCTTCGCGACGAGACAGAAACGACATCCGCACGACCCGCCCTGCGGGTCGTGCACGAACCCGAAGGCATCGACCTGGCCGCAGCGGAAGCCGCGGCCGGCCGGTTCCTCACTGCTCTCGGCATCTCCACCGCCTCGGAGAGCCTGCGCGGCACACCGGGGCGGATGGCCCGCGCCTATGCCGAACTGTTCACCCCGCGCCCCTTCGACCTGACGACCTTCCCCAACGACGAGGGCTACGACGAACTCGTCCTGGCCCGCCGCATACCCGTCCGATCGGTGTGCGAGCACCACCTGCTGCCCTTCGTCGGCACCGCCCACGTCGGCTACCTGCCCGGCGCCCGCATCCTCGGCCTGTCCAAGCTGGCCCGCGTCGTCGAGCACTTCGCCTGCCGCCCCCAGGTCCAGGAACGACTGACCAAACAGGTCGCCGACTGGCTGCAGACGCATCTGGAACCCAAGGGCGTCGGCGTCGTCATCGAAGCCGAACACTCCTGCATGACCCTGCGGGGCGTCCAGGCCACCGGCTCCAGCACCATGACCTCCACCCTGCTCGGGCTGCTGCGCTCCGACGCCCGCTCCCGCAGCGAATTCCTCGCCCTGACCGGCGCGGCCTCATGAGCGGGCCCGATCTACCCAACGCACAGGTGGAGGCCTCGAAGACGGGTTGAGAGGTCGGCACCGCTTTCAGCCACATGGATCACCGCTGGGGCGCTGCGCTGTGGGCAGGGCCGCGCGACTGCTCCGTCAGAGGTTCTGACAAGGCGCTAGTCTGGTCGGAAGCTGTGGCTCCTGGTCACAGCGCGGCGGTGGGGCTCGCCGTACTCGAACCGCGGCATCGGCGCCGCCAACAGTCCCTACTTGCGATGGTGTGGGCTCGCGTGCAATGCGCGCGGGTCCCGGCGAGTAGGGACGTACGTTCATGACTGCCTCCAATCCCAAGGTGACCGACGAGCCCACGGACCCCGACGTCGATCTGCACGTGCCGACCCAGCGGCAGCAGTCCTGGCGGGCGCAGGGGCCGATCGTGGCGGTGGTGGCGATCGGCGGTGCGATCGGCGCCTCGGCCCGGTACGGCGCGTCGCTGACGTGGCCGGGAGCGGCGGACGGCTTCCCCTGGACGACGCTGTGGGTGAATACGGCCGGGTGTGCGGTCATCGGCGTGTTCATGGTGCTGATCACCGACGTGCGGACTGCGCACCGGCTGGTGCGGCCGTTCTTCGGCACCGGAGTGCTGGGCGGGTTCACGACGTTCTCGACCTACGCGGTGGACATCCACAATCTCGTGGACCGCGGTCATCCCCGGACCGGGCTCGCGTATCTGGCCTCGACGCTGTGTGCGGCGCTGGCAGCGGTGTGGCTTGCGGCGACGGCTACGCGCCGTCTGGTCGCATGGAGGCGGCGGTGACGAGACTGACGGGCAGGGCCCTGCGAGTGACGATCTCCATCGTGGACACCGAGGAGCGGGTACGGGCCTTCCCGCCGCAGCCGGACGAGCCGGCGGGGCAGGGGCCGGTGGTCCTCGACGACTGCGAGGTCGTCCTCCCCCAGGCTCAACTTCGTTCGACCGGGGGTACCCCCACCGTGGGCAGGGAGGAGAAGGCGTGAACTGGCTGCTCGTGGTTGCCGGCGCGATGGTCGGCGCGCCGATGCGGTACCTGACCGACAGGGCGGTGCAGAAGAGGCACGACACGGTATTCCCCTGGGGCACCTTCACCGTGAACGTCGCCGGCTGCCTGATCCTGGGCCTGCTCTCCGGCGCGGCAGCGGCCGGGACCGCATCGGCGCACGTCCAGCTGCTGCTGGGCACCGGGTTGTGCGGGGCGCTGACGACGTATTCCACGTTCTCGTACGAGACTCTGCGGCTGGCGGAGGACGGGGCGAGGTTCTTCGCCGCCGCCAATGTCGTCGCCAGCGTGGTGGCCGGCCTGGGCGCGGCGTTCGTCGGTGCGTCACTCGCGAATGCGCTGTGGGCATGAGCCCCGGGGCGTTCAAGGAAGGGGCGGCGGACCGACCGGAGCGGATGCGTCCGTGGCGGTTCGTCGTCTGGTTCGGCACGGTCAGTCTCCTCGCGGATGTCGTGTACGAGGGCGCCCGCTCGATCACCGGCCCGCTGCTGGCCTCGCTGGGTGCTTCCGCCCTGGCCGTCGGAGTGGTCACGGGCGCCGGGGAGGCGGCGGCGCTGGGACTGCGGCTGGTCTCCGGTCCGCTGGCGGACCGCACCCGCCGGTTCTGGGGGCTCGCGATCGCCGGGTACGCGCTCACGGTGGTCTCGGTGCCGCTGCTGGGCGTGGCCGGGGTGCTGTGGGCCGCGTGCGTGCTGGTGATCGCCGAGCGCGTCGGCAAGGCGGTGCGCTCGCCGGCGAAGGACACGCTGCTGTCGCACGCCACCGCCGCCACCGGACGGGGCCGCGGCTTCGCGGTCCATGAGGCGCTGGACCAGATCGGCGCCATCGTCGGGCCGCTGCTGGTGGCCGGTGTGCTCGCGCTGACCGGGAACGACTACGGTCCCGCGCTCGGTGTCCTCGCCGTACCCGGCATTGCCGTACTGCTGCTTCTGTTCCGGCTGCGGGCACGAGTGCCGGACCCCGAAGCCTACGAACGCGAGGTGACCGCCGCGGCGCCGGCGACACCGGACGGGCGAGACGGGCGTCTGCCGAAGGCGTTCTGGACGTACGCCGCCTTCACCGCGGCCACCACGACCGGCTTCGCCACCTTCGGCGTGCTCTCCTACCACCTGGTGCAGCGGCATCTGCTGTCCGCTGCGTGGGTGCCCGTGCTGTATGCGGCGGCGATGGCCGTGGACGCGGTCGCGGCGCTGGCCGTCGGGTGGCTGTACGACCGGACCGGTCCGCGTGTGCTGGTGGCTCTGCCGGTACTGAGCGGGGGCGTCGCGGCGCTGGCGTTCAGCGACACGGTCGTGATCGCGGCGGCCGGGTCGCTGGTGTGGGGTGCGGCCATGGGCATTCAGGAGTCCACCCTGCGCGCCACGGTCGCGGACCTGGTGCCCAGCGGGCGGCGTGCCACCGCCTACGGTCTGTTCGCCGGCGTGGTCGGCGCGGCGAGCCTGGCCGGCGGTGCGCTGATCGGCGGGCTGTACGGCTATTCGATCCCGGTGCTCATCACGGTGGTGGTCGCCATCCAGGTGCTGGCTGTCGTGTTGCTGCTGATCACCGGGATCCATCGCCGCTGACGCTGGGGTGTCAGTCCGTCAGTGGTTCGTAGCCGGCTTCGCGGCTGACGCGGATGGCCTCGTCGTTGACGTGGCCGACGGTCTGGGTACGTCTGGCGCTTCTCGTGTTCGGCCAGAGCCCGGTGGATGCCGGCCAGCCCCGGGCTCCGGCCCCTGCGTTTACCGGTGGGGATGATCAGGTCGGGGCGGATCTGCCGGACTCGCCGTTGGCCCGGCGGCGGAGCACGGTGTGCAGCATGTCGTCGGTGATGACCGGTGTCCGGCCGCCGTGCTTGCCCTTGCGGCCGGCGGCGTCGAGTCCTTCGAGGGTGGCTTCGCGGATGCTCTCGCGCTCGGTCCCGGCCATGGCGGCGAAGAAGCCGAAGAGCATGCGCCCGGGCGTGGGCTCGTAGATGCCGGACAGCGGGCCGGCCGGCATCTCCAGGATCAGGCCGATCTTCTCGCGGGGGATGCCGTGCGCGCTCAGCGCGTCGAGTGGTGACTGCAGTTCCTGGGTGAGGTGCGAGCAGCGGTCGTGCCCGATACGGATGTCCGCGCCCCGGGTGCCGGTCTCGGGTGCGGGTGGCGACGGGGTGCCGGGCCGCCAGGGCTGGCCCGGGCCGCGGTCGGCCGGGCTCGGCACCCGCAGCAGCTTGGCGAGCCGGGGGATCTTCTTGAAGCGGCCGGTGTGGTGGATGCCGGCGACGGCGCCCGAGCGGGATCGGGGGGAGCCGGGCTGAGAGATCTGCGTTCGCCGTCGACCCGCGCGTGAAGCAGCTACCATATAGTCGGTTCCTACTATTAGAGATCGGTGATATGGATGGCGAAGCGGAAGATCTCCAACACACTGGCGCTGGCCGTGCTGGGACTGCTGCAAGAACAGCCGATGCACCCGTATGAGATGGCGTCGACCCTGCGGGAGCGGCACAAGGACAGCAGCTTCAAGGTCAACTCCGGGTCGCTGTACGACACGGTCGAGGCGTTGGCTCGGCATGACTGGATCGAGCCGGTGGAGACGACGCGTGATGGCAGGCGGCCGGAGCGAACCGTGTACGCGACAACCGAGCTGGGCCAGAGCGAATTCGTCTGCTGGATCGATGAACTCCTCCGCACGCCCGTCGCGGAATACCCGAAGTTCATGGCCGCGGTGTCCTACCTCGGCGCACTCGGTCCGGACAGGGCGGCGGAGGCACTGGCCGAACGGGCGGGGCATCTGGCCCAACGGATCGAGGAGACGAACACGGTGCTGGCCGACACGGTCGGCTCCGGCAAGGTCCCCCGGTTGTTCATGATCGAAACCGAGTGCGCACTGCACGCCTGGGAGGCCGAATTGACCTGGACGCGGCGGACCATCGCCGAGATCCGCGACGGCAGCCTGTTCTGGCCCGAGGTCGAGCGAACCGAACGGGGATGGACCTGGTCCGCCCCCACGTCCCCGGAAGGAACCACCCGATGACCGAGGTACTGATCGTCGGAGCGGGCCCGGCCGGACTGTTACTCGCGAGCGAACTCCGACTCGCCGGTGTCGACACGGTCGTCATCGAACGCCACGCGCAGCGGCCGGGCTTCTGCCGGGGCTTCAACCTCAACGCCCGCGCCCTGGACCTGCTGGCACGACGCGGCCTCGCCGAGAGGTTCATCGGCGAGGGCTGGCAAGTACCGCACGCCGCGTTCTCCGGCCTGCCGGTGACGCTCACCCTCGCCGGCACGCACACCGACCACCCGTACTCGCTGGGCATCCCGCAGACCCGGGTCGAGGAGATACTCGAGGCGCACGCCCTCGACCTGGGAGCCGACATCCGGCGCGGACACGAACTGCGCGCCCTGGAACAGGATTCCGAGTCCGTCACCGCCACCGTCACCACCGGCGACCGCGCGTACCGCGTCCGGGCCGCGTACCTGGTCGGCTGCGACGGCGGCCGCAGCACCGTCCGCAAACAGGCCGGCATCGACTTCCCCGGTACCGCGGCGACCCGCTTCTCCCTCCTCGGCGACGTCGAGCTCGCCGACCCCGAGGCGCTGCCTTTCGGCGTGACCACGGGCCCCGGCGGGACCGTGTTCGTCATCCCCCGCCCCGGCTACGTCAGGATCTGCACCTCAGACCGGCAACCCCCCGCGGACAAGGACACGCCGGTCACCCTGGACCTGCTCCAAATCGCTGTGGACGACGCGCTCGGCCGCCACGTCGAGCTGCGCGCCGCACGCTGGCTGACCCGGTTCGGCAACGCCGCCCGACAGGCGGCCGAGTACGTCCGGGGCAGGGTCGTCCTGGCCGGGGACGCCGCGCACATCCACCCGCCGGCCGGGGCGATCGGCGTCAACGTCGCCCTGGACGACGCGTTCAACCTCGGCTGGAAACTCGCCGCCACCGTGCGCGGCACCGCGCCGGCACACCTGCTGGGCAGCTACCACGCCGAACGCCACACCGCCGGTGCGCATGTGCTGGCCAACACCCAGGCCCAGGTGCTGCTCGGCGACGGCGGCGATCGGCTCGCTCCGATCACCGACCTGCTCACCCGCGTCGCCGGCCACCCTGCGGGAAACCGCGCCTTCGCCGAGACCATCACCGGACTGGACACCCGGTACCAGATGCGCCCCGACTCCGACCACCCCTGGCTGGGCCGCCTGGCGCCCGACCTCGCCCTGACCGCGGGCGACGGCCGTACGCGCCTGGCCGGGTTGCTCACCTCGGGACGCGGCGTGCTGCTCGACCTGGCCGGAGAAAGCGCCATCCGCGAGTCTGCCGCAGGATGGGCAGACCGAGTGGACATCGTCACCGCGACATGCCCCGCCCATCCCGAACTCCACGCCATCCTGCTGCGGCCGGACGGGCACACCGCCTGGCTGCGCACCGCCGGTCACGACCACGCCGACGGGCTCCACCATGCGCTGCAACACTGGCACGGCCCGGCGGCGCCATCCCACGCCGCGTCCGCGGAAACGTCCGGCTACTGAGGTTTTCGGCCCAGGCTGACGGTGATCTCGCTGGCGGGTGTATCCCGATGCCATGCGGTATCCCGATGGGGGCGGTCCGACCGCGAAGCAGCGGGCTCAGCGGAGCAAGTGCGATTCGAGGCCGCCGAGTTATTCGAGCAAGGGTCGAGCTCACGCGCCAGGTCGGTGGTGGTGCGCCGGCGGGTGAGCAGGGCCAGGACCGCCCCCAACGGTCGGAACGGACGCCACCGCCCAGGTGACGACCCCTTCGGGCGCGCGACAGCCCGCAAGACGAACGGCTCAGCGCTGTGGCGTGGCGTCGTCACCGGCTGCGAGAGGACCGCGACGATCTACCTGGCCGGACCGCACAAGGCGGGCTCCTGCCTTCGGTCTGCCTTGGGCGAGATGACAGGTAAAGGACGATCATGAGCGCGGAAGCTGGGGACCAGCGCATTCCGGTGGCAGACGACGGCGTCGCCGGCGGCGATGCGCGATTGGCGGGATGCACGGCGCTGGTGACGGGCGCCTCCAGCGGCATCGGTGCGGCCACCGCCTTGTCACTGGCTCGGCAGGGCGCCGCTGTGGCGGTGGTCGCCCGCCGTACCGGACGCCTGGAGGAACTGGCCGCAAGGATTCGTGATGGCGGTGGCTCGTGCAGCGTTCTCACCGCTGACCTCGGAGACTCAGTGCAGGCTCGTCGGACCATCGACGAGGCCGTGAATCGCCTCGCGCGGTTGGACGTGCTTGTGAACAACGCCGGTTACGTAGCCATGGGCACCATCGAGCGAGGCGACCCCGCAGAGTGGGAACGGATGGTCGATCTCAACTTCAACGCCGTCCTCCACCTCTCACAGGCGGCGTTGCCTCACCTGCTCCGGGCGGCAGCACACGGCCCGCGCGGAGTCGCAGATCTCGTGAACGTCAGCTCGGTCGGAGGCCGGGTGGTGCGCAAGAACAATGGCATTTACTCGGCGACGAAGCACGCGGTGGGCGCGTTCAGCGAGGCCCTGCGTCAGGAGGTGACTGGACGGGGCGTCCGAGTGGGGCTGATCGAGCCAGGCATGACGTTGACGGAGATGTCGACCGGCCCCGGATCCGGGGCCGCCCGTGACCTGCCTCAGAAGGCGTGGCTGCACGCGGAGGACATCGCCCGTGCCATCACCTTCGTGATCACGCAGCCCCCGCATGTCGCAGTCAACGAGATCATGGTGCGCCCGACAGCCCAAGAACACTGACCCCCAGCACGGGACATCGGTGCGCGAGCAAGCAGGGCTCCGGCGCGGCGGACAACGCGACTCGAACCCCGGCGCCGTCGCGCGGACGTAATGGTTCCGCAACCTTGACTGTATTGGTCCAGTCCAATAACGTCACCTCGCACAGAACCCCACATGGCACAACACTCCCCGACCGTCACCTAGTTGACGGACCATCACCCCCACCCGGGAGGGCCCCTGTGGTTTCCCGACGTTCCTTCCTGGCCGCGGCCGGTGCCACCACCGCCGCTGCTGCGCTCAGCCCGTTCTCGCCGCTGGCCTCCACCGCGACGGCCGCGGGAGTCTCCCTCCCCGTGAAGCTGGCGAACAACTCCGGCCACGACACCGTCTACGCCTACATCTCTCCGGCACCGACAGCAGCGGCTGGCCCGTCTTCGTCTCGGCGAACGGCGCCCTGAACCGGCTGCCCAACCCGTCGTCCCCGGTGACCCCCATCGCCGACTACTCCATCGCGCTGGGCGCCTCCGGCTCGGCCGCCACAAGCATCACCCTGACCGACTACGTCATCGGCGGCCGTGTCTGGTTCTCGGTCGGTCAGAAACTCCGGTTCTTCGTCAACCCGGGCGCTGTGCCCGGTGTGGTCCAGCCCGCCCTGGTCAGCTCCGACCCCAACTGGGCCACCAACTGGACGTTCTGCGAGTTCACCTTCAACAGCGCCAATCTCTACGCCAACATCTCCTACGTCGACATGGTCGCGCTGCCGATCTCGATGGCCAGCACCGGCAGCGGAGGCAACCAGTCGGTCAGTCCGCTGCCCTCCGGCGCCCTCGCCTCCATCGCCTCCGGCCTGCAGACACAGCACGCCTCCGACGGAGCCCCCTGGGACAGGCTGGTGGTAACCGACTCCTCCGGTGCGGTGCTGCGCGTCATGTCGCCCTCGCACTCGCCGGTGGACTTCGGCAGCTACTGGGACGACTACCTGAACCGGGTCTGGAGCCACTACGCCTCCACCCCGCTGACCATCAACGGCCAGGGCAGCATCGGTTCCTACACCGGCACCGTCTCCGGCAACGCCATCGTCTTCTCCGGTCTCAACACCAACGGCGTGCCGTTCACCAAGCCGAGCGCCGTCGACATCTTCGGCTGCGCGTCCGGTCCCCTCTACAACTCCGGGCCGGACGCACGCGGGGCGATAGCCGCCCGGCTCGCCGCCGCGCTCAACCGCAGCTCGCTCCTGGTGTCGGGCGGGGACAACCAGCCCGACGGCGTGACACCCACCCAGTACTACCAGGACCCGATCACCAACCACTACGCACGGCTCGTCCACAAGTACGCCCGCATCGGCTACGCCTTCCCCTACGACGACGTCGGTCCCACCGGCTCGGCCCCCGTCGACGGGCACATCCAGGACGGGGCGCCCACCTCGTGGACCATCACCCTGGGCGCCGGCGGCTCCGGTGGAGGATCCGGGGGCGGCTCGGCCACCGTCAGCGCCTACAGCGTCATCCAGGCCGAGTCCTACTCGGCTCAGAGCGGGACCACCGCCGAGAGCTGCGCCGACACCGGCGGCGGCAGCGACGTGGGCTGCATCTCGAACGGCGACTGGCTGAAGTTCTCTTCCGTCGACTTCGGTTCGGCCTCCCCGAGCCAGTTTAAGGCCCGGCTGGCGTCGGGCGCAGGCGCCGGTGTCAGCGGCGCCATCCAGGTGCGACTCGACAGCACCGGCGGCACGAAGATCGCCGAGATCGACTTCGCCAACAACGGCGGCTGGCAGAACTGGCAGACCGTTCCCGCGAACGTCGTCGCCTCCGCCACCGGTGTCCACGACGTCTATCTGGTCTTCTCGGGCAGCAGTTCGGACTTCACCAACGTCAACTGGCTCACCTTCACCAGCTGACCTTGGCCCTGCGACAGCAGGCGTCGCAGGAGCACCGCCTGGCCCCGGCTGACGCACAACCGGTACACATCACAGATGGGCCGCCAGCTCGCGCGCCACGTCCTCCGGCGGCTTGCCGGCGGTCCACAGATGGGTGCCGAACTCGGGGCCGGTCAGGGTCTCAAGGCACCGGGACAGCTGGAGGCCCTCCCAGCGCCCGAACTGGGCCGCGTGATGCGCAGACTGGAGCGCGCCCT
>NZ_JBSGDB010000155.1:0-18142 GCF_053602155.1 Streptomyces sp. NPDC004561 | reverse complement strand
GTGTCGGAGCCCCGGGGCTTCCTCTACGTCACGGCCGCCAACATCGTCCGGGACCACTGGCGCCGCCTGGAGCGCGAGCGCAAGGCCGTGCGTCGCGCCACCGTGGAGGCGTCCGTCCGCCCGCCCACCGAGCAGACCGACCCCTCGGTCCGCCTGCTCGTCCAGGCGCTCCCCGAACGACTGCGCATACCGACCCTCCTGCACTACTACGCTGACCTGCCGATCCGGGAGGTGGCCGTGCTGACCGGGCGCAAGGAAGGAACCGTCAAGGCCGACCTGCACGCGGCCCGCGAACTGCTCCGCGCCCACCTGAGGAGAAGCCTTGATCACATTCAATGACGACGGTCCGGACTTCGAACCCGACGACCCCCTCGCCGTCATCATGCGGCCGGCCTCCGAACAGCTCGCACCTCCCCCCGGCCGGTACGAGGAGGTCCGCCGTGGCGCGGCCCGCCGCCGCGTCCTGCGCGCTGCCGTCGCAGCCGGCGCGACCTGCACGGTCGCTGCCCTCCTCGCCATACCGCTGCTTCGCACCGCCCACCAGGACCCCGCCTCCCCGACGGTCCCCCTCGCTCCGCCCCCAGCGAGCAGCCCCACGGCCCGACCGACCCCGGCCGAGTCGGCTCCCGTGCGTGTCACCCCTCGCCCCAGCGCCCGACCCCCGACGGGTACGACGACCATTCCCACCCGCCCCCCGGCCACCACCGCCGAACCCTCCGCCGCCCCCTCGACAACCCTGACGGAACGCCGGCCCCCGACCCCCACCCCACGAGCGCGCACGGTGGCGCCGTCGACGGACCCGGCGCGCTCCGCGACCCCGTCCGCCGTCGCCACCCGCCCATGAACACGGATGCCGCTCGTCCAGGGTCCCGGACCGACGGTTACCGCAGGACGAAGCCGATGCCGAGGTCGTCACCCGGATCGAGCTCGAAGCGGTGCTCGCCGGTTCGGTACGCCGTCCCCGTGACCGCCGGGACGACCGCGGGGGAACCATCGGCGGTCGACTCCGCCACGACCCGCGCGTGGAAGCGGGTGCCGACGATCGAGTCGTGCACCAAGGTCCGTCCTGGGGTGAGGCGACCGGACGCCGCGAGGACCGCGACGCGTGAGCACGTACCGGAACCGCATGGGGAGCGGTCGACCTGGCCGTCGGCGAAGACGGTGACGTTGCGCTGGTGCGGATTGCCGTCCTCGTCGGTACCGAGGTCGTCGTACAGGATGGTGCCGTAGATGCCGCTGAGGCGGTCGTCGACGGGGTGACGGGCGTACTCGGTGTCGTTCAGCGCCCACTTCACCTCGCGCCCGACTGCGATGAGATCGGAGTAGCACTCGGGTGCGACGGTCAGGCCGACACTGTCCGCGCTCAGGTGGGCGTAGATGGCGCCACCGTAGCCGATGTCGACGACGACGTCGCCGCGCGTGGTCGTGACGGTGACGTGTTCGGCGAGCCGGTAGCTGGGGACGTTGACGAAGTCGACGCCGGTGATTCGTTCGCCTGCCGTGTGGACGCGCAGGGTGACCCGGCCCGAGGGGACGTCGATGACGACCGTGGTGACGCCGGAGGGGTCGCGGGCCACGCGGCCGGTCTGCACGGCCCAGACGGCGAGGGAGATGGAGCCGTGGCCGCAGGCCGTCGAGAAGCCGTCCTTGTGCCAGAACAGCACTCCGAAGTGGGCGCCCTCGTCGTCGGGCGGGGTGATGAAGCCGCCGTACATGTCGGCGTGGCCCCGGGGTTCGAAGCACAGCAGCTTGCGAAGGGTGTCCACGCGGGCGTCGCTGATGGCGAACATGCGGCGTTCGGCGACGGTGGCTCCTTCGACGGCGACCGGCGGACGGGGGACGATGCGGAACGGTTCACCGCCGGCGTGGTAGTCGACGGTGCTGATCGCCTCGAACTGGATCGCCAACGGTGCTCCTCGTGCCGTAGAGGTTTCGGGATGGCCGAGGAATGAGGTTCCCCCTGGGGCGGCCCGAATCACCCGACGACCCTGGCGACGCGGGCATGGCGTCGGCTCGGTGGTGTCAGGGTCAGCTGAAGACCACCGTTCGGTTGCCGTGGATCAGGACGCGGCCCTGGCAGTGCCAGTTGACGGCGCGGGCCAGCGCCAGGCGTTCGGCGTCGCGGCCGACGGTGACGAGTCGGTCGGGGCCGGCTCGGTGATCGACGCGGATGATCTCCTGCTCGATGATCGGTCCTTCGTCCAGGTCGGCGGTGACGTAGTGGGCGGTCGCGCCCACGAGTTTCACTCCACGGCGGTGGGCCTGGTGGTACGGCTTGGCCCCGGCGAAGCTCGGCAGGAAGGAGTGGTGGATGTTGATGGCCCGGCCTTCCAGCCGCTTGCACAGATCGTCCGAGAGCACCTGCATGTAGCGGGCGAGGACGACGAGATCGATGCGGTGTTCCTCCACCAGAGCCAGCAGCCGGGCCTCTGCCTGTGGCTTGGTGCCGGCCGACACCGGAATGTGCTCGAACGGCACGCCTTCGGCTGCCGCCAGCGGCTGGAGGTCTGGATGGTTGGATGCCACCAGGACGATCTCGGCGTCCAGGGCGTCGCTGCGCCACCGGTAGAGCAGGTCGGCCAGGCAGTGGTCGAACTTGGACACCATCACCAGCACACGCGGCCTGAGCGCGGCGCTCCTGAGCTGCCATTCCATCCCGAAGCCGGTGGCCACGGGCGCGAAGGTGTCCCGCAGCCGGTCCAGGGTCACCTCGGTGCCGGGGGCGGCGAAACTGGTGCGCAGGAACACGATGCCGTGGTCGGCGTCGTCGAACTGCTGGTGTTCGGTGATGTCGCAGCCGTGCCCGAGGAGGAACGACGTCACGGCATGGAGAATGCCGGGGCGCTCGGGGCAGCTCAGGGTGAGGACGAACTCGGTCTTCATGCAAGGCTCCTCAGCACTCGACGACGTCGAGGGACGGCGAAGACGCTGATGCTCATCAGCTGTTCTCCCGGTACTCCGCGCAGGCGTCGAGCAGCCAGGTCGCCACGTAGGACGCGAACGACGCGCGGACCAGCAGCCAGACGACGGATGCTCCTTCTCCTCGCACCACCAGGGTGACCGGGGCCTGCGCCAGCAGCGTGGTCGCACAGGAACCGGCGGGTGTCACCCGGGGATCCAGATCGATGGCACAACCCTGGGCCAGTACCGTGCGGACGAGGTGCCCGGACAGGGCCAGTGCGGTGCGCTGGGCCGAGACGTCGGTGACGGTGGCGGAGTCGTCGTCGCCGATGGCCGACCGCAGCCGGGCGAGCAGCTCGTGCCGCCGGCCGTCGGGAGCGACGAGCAGCCATTCGTCCGGGCCCGTCCACAGCGCCTTGACGTCGCCCGCCATCTCGGCGTGCACGGGATCCGGCAGCGTGATGCCGAGGCAGGCCTCGACGGCCTTCGCCGCGGGACTGCCGGGCTCCGCTCGCAGGGTGAGCTGGGTCAGGAAGGGCAGTTCCCGTACGTGGAGTCCGGTGGGCAGCTGCGCGAAGCCGTCCTGCCAGGCGGCCAGCGGGCTGAAGCGGGCGGGCGTCTCAACCGTCACGGCGGGTTCCCTCCTTGTCGAAGAGCACGGGGTCGGTCACGGTCACGGGGACGGTGCGGCCGTCCAGCGGGACGTAGAGGGTTTCACCGATGCGCTCGGTTCCCGAGCGCACCAGCGCGAGGGCGAATGTCCGTTGCAGGGCGTCGCTGCGGTAGCTGGACGTGACGTGGCCCAGCATGGGGACCGGTGGTTCCGGAACGCGGCTGGTGGCGATGATCTGGGCGCCTTCGGGCAGGAGGACCCGCTCGTCGGTGGGCAGCAGGCCCACGAGTTGCTTGCGGTCGTCGCGCTGGTTCTCCGCGCGGGCGAAGGACCGCTTGCCGACGAAGTCCGGCTTCTTCTTGGACACGACCCACGACATGCCCAGGTCCTGCGGGGTGATGGTGCCGTCGGTGTCCTGCCCGATGATCGGGTAGGCCTTCTCCGCGCGCAGCACGTGCATCGTCTCGGTGCCGTACGGGGTGATGCCGAACGAGCCGCCGGCCGTGAGGAGGGCCTTCCACACGGTGATGCCGTACCAGGCGGGCACGTTGATCTCGTAGGCGAGTTCGCCGGAGAAGCTGATGCGGCACACGCGCGCCGGTACGCCGGCGACGGTGGCGTCCTGCCAGGACATGAAGGGGAAGGCGTCGTTGCCGACGTCCAGGCCCGGAGCCACCAGGGCCAGCACGTCGCGGGAGCGGGGGCCGACCAGGGGGATCGTCACCCAGTGCTCGGTGACGGAGGTGAGGTGCACGCGCAGGTCGGGCCACTCCGTCTGCAGCCACTCCTCCATCCATTCGAGGACCTTGGCCGCGTTGCCGGTGGTCGTGGTCAGCAGGAACTCCTGCTCGGCCACACGGATCACCGTGCCGTCGTCGAGGGCCATGCCGTCGACGCCGCACATCACGCCGTAGCGGACCCGGCCCACCTTGAGGGTGCTCATCAGGTTCGTGTAGAGCCGGTCCAGCAGTACGCCGGCGTCCGGGCCCTGCACGGTGATCTTGCCGAGCGTGGAGCCGTCCATCATCGCGACGCCGGTGCGGGCGGCCCGGCACTCGCGCAGTACGGCCTCCTCCATGGTCTCGCCCGCCTGGGGGTAGTACCAGGGACGCTTCCACTGGCCGACGTCCTCGAACAGGGCGCCGTGTTCGACATGCCAGGGGTGCAGTGCGGTCACCCGGACGGGATCGAACAGTTCGCCGCGGTTGCGGCCCGCGAGGGCGGCGAAGGCGACCGGCACGGCGGGCGGGCGGAAGCGGGTGGTGCCGAGGTCGGCGACGTCGACACCGAGCGCCTCGGCGACGATGCCCGAGGTCATCACGCCCGAGGTGCGGCCCTGGTCGTGGGCGGTGCCGATCGTGGTGTAGCGCTTGACGTGCTCCATCGAGCGCAGGCCCGCCCCGGTCGCCCGCAGCACGTCGGAGACGAGGGCGTCGCGCTGGAGGTCGACGAACTGGTGGGAGCCGTCCTGGGTGTCCTGCGGGCTCGGGACCCGCCAGAGCACCCGGGTGGGCGCTCCGTCCGGGAGCGGGGTGGGAGACGGCACGGCGATCAGCCGGCCGGTCCTGCCGAGGGCGGTCAGAGCCCGCCGGGCGGCGTCGACGCCGTCGGCGAGGCAGCCGGCGAGGGTGAAGGTGCCGCCGGCCGATCCCGCCGTACGGACGGTGTCCGGCCCGTGTGCGGGTACGAAGGCGCCGGTTGCGGCGTCGTAGCGCAGCGTGCCGCGGGCCTGGCTGAACAGGGCCACCGCGGGGTTCCAGCCGCCGGAGACCAGCAGCAGATCGCAGTCGACGCCCTGCCGTTCGCCGAGGCGTCCCTGGCTGAAGGCGGCGACGTGGGCACGGGAGACGCGCTCGATGCCGCTGGTGCCGGTGACGACGTGACCCGCACGAAGGTCGATGCCGCGTTCGGCGCATGCGGTGCGCCAGTGCGCCGGCACCTCTTCGCGAGCGTCGATCACCGCGGCGATCTCCACGCCGGCGTCGGCCAGTTCGAGTGCCGCCGGATAGGCGCTGTCGTTCGTGGTGAACATGACGGCCCGCCGCCCGGGAAGCACGCCGAAGCGGTTGAGGTAGGTGCGCGCCGAGCCGGCCAGCATGATGCCGGGGCGGTCGTTGTCGTCGAAGGCGACCGGGCGCTCGTAGGCGCCGGTGGCGTACACGACCTGCTGGGCACGGATGCGCCAGATCCGCTGCCGGGAGACGTGGGCGGGAGCCGCGGCACCGAGGTGGTCCGTGCGCTTCTCCAGGGCCAGGACGAGTCCGTCGTCGTAGTGGCCGAAGGCGGTGGTGCGGTGCAGTACCCGGACGTCGGCGCAGGAGTCGAGCTCAGCGGCGACATCGCTGACCCACTCGGTCGCCGGTGCGTCGTCGAGCAGCTCCTGGCTGCCGAGCAACGACCCGCCGGGCTGCGGGAGTTCGTCGACCAGGATCACGCGGACTCCCGCCCTGGCGGCCGCCAGGGCGGTCACCAGTCCCGCTGGGCCGGCGCCGACGACCAGGAGGTCGCAGTGGGCGTGCATGGTGTCGTAGCGGGCGGAGTCCGGCCGGCTGCTCAGCTGTCCCTGGCCGGACAGGCCCCGGGCGACGAGGCCGTCGTACAGCTCCACGGTGGTGGCGGTGAGCATGGGCTCGGGGAAGGGGGCTTCGATCTGTACGAGCGCGTTGGGCTCTTCGGCTCCGGCGGCCAGGACACCGCGCGGCCGTCCGTACTTGATGCTGTCGGCCACGTGGTGCACACCGTTGGCCAGCAGGGCCGAGGCCAGCGTGTCGCCGGGGTGGCCGGTGTAAGTGGTGCCGTCGAAGACGAAGGAGAGTGTGGTGTCGCGGTCTGTTCGACCGTGGCCGCGGGCACGGAACGGGTTGTTCATCAGCTGGCCTCCATGCCCGTGCGCCGCTGTGCGGCGGGTGCGGTGCTCGTGGTGAGGGGGCGCTCGGCCCGGATGTCGTAGACCGCGAGGAACTCGTGGGTGACGGTGTCGCGCAGGGCGTTGAACCAGCGCCGGCAGCCGGCCGCGTGCACCCACCGCTCGGCGAACGGGCCCTTGGGGTTGTCCCGGAAGAAGACGTACTGGGCCCACTGCTCGTCATCGAGCGCGTACGGGTCGTCGGGGTAGGCGACGTGTGCCTGGCCGCCGTAGTGGAACTCGACTTCCTCGCGCTCACCGCACCAGGGGCAGGCTATGAGCTGCATGTGGATCTCCTTGGCTGGGGCGGTGGTCAGTGGGCGACGGCGGCCGCGCCGTGCTCGTCGACCAGGGCGCCGGTGGTGAAGCGGGAGAGGGTGAAAGGCGCGTTGTAGGGGTGCGGTTCGCCGGTGGCGATGGTGTGCGCGTAGCACCAGCCGACGCCCGGCGTGGCCTTGAAGCCGCCGGTGCCCCAGCCGCAGTTGAGGTAGAGGTCCTCGACGGGGGTCAGGCCGACGATGGGGGAGGCGTCCGGGGTGACGTCGACGATGCCGGCCCAGGTGCGCAGCATGTGGGCGCGCGCGAAGACGGGGAAGAGCTCCAGTGCGGCGGCCATCTGGCGCTCCAGGATGTGGAACGCTCCGCGCTGTCCGTAGCCGTTGTAGCTGTCGATGCCGGCGCCCATGACGAGCTCGCCCTTGTGGGCCTGGGAGACGTACACGTGCACGGCGTTGGACATCACCACGGTCGGGTGCACGGGCTCCAGCAGTTCCGAGACCAGTGCCTGCAGCGGGTGGCTCTGCAGGGGAAGCCGCAGGCCCGCCATGGACGCCAGCACCGAGGAGTGCCCCGCGCCCGCGAGGGCGACCTTGCCGGCGGCGATGCGGCCCCGCGTGGTCCGCACCCCGGTCACGCGGCCGCCCTGGATGTCGAGGCCGGTGACTTCGCAGTCCTGGATCAGGTCGATGCCGTAGTCGTTGGCCCTGCGGGCGAATCCCCAGGCCACGTAGTCGTGCTTGGCGATGCCCGCGCGCGGCTGGTAGGTGGCGCCGAGCACCGGATAGCGCACGTCGGAGGAGATGCTGACGATGGGACAGACCTTGGCGACCTCGTCCGGCTCCAGCCACTCGGCGTCGATGCCGTTGAGCTGGTTGGCATAGACACGGCGCTTGCTGTCGCGGATGTCCTGCAGGCTGTGGGCGAGGTTGAGCACGCCGCGCTGGCTGAAGAGGATGGGGTAGTCGAGGTCCGCTTCGAGGGTCTCCCACAGCTTCAGCGAGTGCTCGTAGATGCCGGAGCTCTCGTCCCAGAGGTAGTTGGAGCGGATGATGGTGGTGTTGCGGGCCATGTTCCCGCCCGCGAGCCAGCCCTTCTCCAGTACGGCGACATTGGTGATGCCGTGGTTCTTGGCCAGGTAGTAGGCCGTGGCCAGGCCGTGCCCGCCGCCACCGACGATCACCACGTCGTACGACGGCTTGGGGTCGGGGTTGCGCCACAGGAAGTCGGGGTGGTCGGGCAGGACGTCGCCGGGAGACGGGCGGGCGGGAGCGTTGTCGCGCGGATGCATCACTGAGCAGCCTCCTGGGCCACGAGCTGCGGATCGGCGGGGTACAGCGGGAAGCGGTCGGTCAGGGCCCGGACGCGTCGGCGCAGCGAGGCGGCGATCCGGTCGTCGAAGCCGGGCAGGAATGCCGTGGCGACGATGTCGGCGACCTCCGTGAACTCCTCCGCCCCGAAGCCGCGCGCGGCCAGTGCGGGGGTGCCGATGCGGACACCGGAGCTGATCATCGGCGGGCGCGGGTCGAAGGGGACGGCGTTGCGGTTGACGGTGATGCCGATCCGGTGCAGCCGGTCCTCGGCCTGCTTCCCGTCGAGTTCGGAATGGCGCAGGTCCACCAGCACCAGGTGCACGTCGGTGCCCCCGGTCAGCACGCTGACTCCGGCCGCCTCGGTGTCCTCGGCCAGCAGCCGTTCGGCCAGGATCGCCGCTCCTTCCAGGGTGCGGCGCTGACGGTCCGCGAACTCCGGCTGGGCGGCCATCCTGAAGGCCACGGCCTTCGCCGCGATGACGTGTTCGAGGGGGCCGCCCTGCTGGCCCGGGAAGACCGAGGAGTTGATCTTCTTGGCGAGTTCGGCGGTGGACAGGATCACGCCGCCGCGGGGACCGCCGAGCGTCTTGTGCGTGGTGGTGGTCACGACATGCGCGTGAGGTACCGGCGAAGGGTGCAGTCCGGCGGCGACCAGGCCCGCGAAGTGGGCCATGTCGACCATGAGGTAGGCGCCGACCTCGTCCGCTATGCGGCGGAACTCTGCGAAGTCGAGCCGGCGCGGGTAGGCCGACCAGCCGGCCACGATCAGCTTCGGCCGGTGCTCGTGGGCCAGCTTGCGGACCTGCTCCATGTCGATGCGGTGGTCGTCCTCGCCGACCTGGTAGGCCACCGCCTGGTACAGGCGCCCGGAGAAGTTGATCCGCATGCCGTGCGTGAGGTGGCCACCGTGCGCCAGGTCCAGCCCCAGGATCGTGTCACCGGGCTGGAGGAGGGCGGCCATGACAGCCGCGTTGGCCTGCGCGCCGGAGTGGGGCTGCACGTTGGCGGCCTCGGCGCCGAACAACTGCTTGACGCGGTCGATCGCGATCTGCTCGACGGCGTCGACGTGCTCACAGCCGCCGTAGTAGCGGCGTCCGGGATAGCCCTCGGCGTACTTGTTGGTCAGCACCGATCCCTGGGCCTGCATGACCGCGAGCGGCGCGAAGTTCTCGCTCGCGATCATCTCCAGAGTGCCGCGCTGCCGAGCCAGTTCCGCCCCGATCGCCGTCGCGATCTCCGGGTCGAAGTCGTCGAGCCGAACGCCGAGAACCGCGGCTCGGGCCGCCTGCTGGTCGGGGGTGGGGGAAGTCATGAGAACTCCCTGGTGAGCGACTGAACGTCGACTGATATATCAACCTGCTGTTGCGCTACGCTAAGAGGACGGATCGGGTCGCGTCAAGGGAGGGCCCCGCGGTGAGTGCGTCGACCGACGCTGGTCAGGGCGGTGGAACGCTGGCCGACCAGGCCTATCGCTCCATCTCGGACCGTCTGGTGACCCTCCGGATCCGCCCTGGGGAGCCCGTCAACGACGAGCGGATCGCCGCCGAACTCGGTTTCGGGCGCACCCCCGTCAGGGAGGCCCTCAAGCGGCTGGAGCACGAGCGCCTCATCGTCGCCTACCCCCGGCGCGGAACCTTCGCCACCGAGGTGCAGATCGCCGATCTCGGACACATCTCAGAAGTCCGCAAGCAGCTCGAACCCCTCGCCGCGGGCATGGCAGCCCGACGCGCCGGCGAGGGCGACCGCGCCGGCCTCGACCGGCTGCTCACACAGCTGGCGGACGCGTCCGACGGCGGCACGGACCTCATCCGGCTCGACATGACCGTGCACCGCGCCATCTACGCCGCGACCCGGAATCCGTACCTTGAGGACACCCTGATCAGGTACGACAACCTGGCCACGCGGATCTGGTGCCTGTTCCTCGACCGGCTGCCGGGCCTGGCGGGCCACGTGCACGAGCACGGGCCCCTGCTGCGCGCCGTCATCGACGGCGACGCGGAGAAGGCCGCAGCCCTTGCCGCGGGACACGTGGAAGGGTTCGAGGCAGCGGTCCGCAGCGTCATCTGACGCTCGTCCCGTTCCCCGGAGGCGCGCTCGGCCGTTCCTGCGTCAGGGGCGTGACCGTGCCCGTCGACGGAGTCAGCGCGCCGCGCCCCGCGGTTCCCCCGGACGAAGGCGAGGCCTGCCTGCCAAGGTCGTCCAAAGATGCGGGGCGACGTCGTCCTCCGGGAGCTGGGCGATCATGTACCGGACGCAGCGCTCGATCTTGACCCGCCACAGACGGGCCGCCTCGTTCCCGTCGGCGTCGCACAACGCGTCGTGGACGGCCGCGTCCTCGTCGGTGATGGTGTCGCAGGCCTGGCTGTAGTCCATGTCCAGGACCGTGACGAACATGCGCAGACGGGCCGTGAGGCGTTCGAAGGTCGTCGCGGCCTGCGGCAGGTCCGCGATGCGGGCGAGGGCGTCCTGGTACCTCAAGTCGACTTCGCGGATGCGGAGATGGTCGTTGTCCCTGGCGGCTGCGCGGACCTCCGCCAGGGCCGCCGAGGCCGGGGCGAGGTTCTCGCGGCCGAGCATGGCGATGCGGCGCATGAGCAGTGCGCCGAGGCTCGCGCGCAGGGCGTAGAGGTCGAGTACGTCCTTCGCCGTGACAGCGGGCACCGCGGTCGCTCCGCCGGGCAGGAGGTCGAGCATGCCCTCCTCGGCCAGAGCGTGCAGGCCCGCGCGCACCCCCCGGCGTGACAGGCCGAGGCGGAGCGCGAGCGGGGCCTCCCGGACCCGGTCACCGGGCCGGTAGCCGCCGGTGAGAAGGGCCTCGCGCAGCAGACCGACGACAGGGTCGAGCGTGAGGGGGGCGCCGGGCGGGAGGTCGGGGGATGCGATCTGCGCCGCCCTGGGCGGGGCGTGAGGGTCGCGGGCGCGCACATCCTGGGCGTTCGAGTCATTGTCAGGGCCGCAGATGGCCGGGTTGTCGTACGACGGGCGCGGAGCGGCGATCCGAGTGAAGGCGGCCGCGGAGGAGGTCCAGGTGCTGGACCAGGTCAGCAGCGCGTCGCGGAGGCGGGGCAGGCCGGGCGTGACCTCACCCGGGAACTGGGCATGGGCGGCGAGCAGACGTCGGGCCTCTTCGGTCCACGCCTCCGGGCTCGGTGAGCTGCTGGGCTCCTCGACCAACCTCGGGGCCGTCGATCTGACGGGCCTCCTTGCCCGCGAGCGCCGGGCAGTGGTGAGCAACGAGGACGGTTCGTTCGAGTTGTTCCGCATCGGCGACGCGGTGGCGAGCAGGAACGTCCACGCGGCGATGCTGGATGCGGCCCGCCTCTGCCGAACCGTCTGAGGGGCCGGCCCACCAGGACGGTGGGCCGGCCCGACCACAGCGACGTCGACGAGTACTCCACACGCAGCCACCTACGGCAGGCCCACTCGTGGTGGCGTCGGCTGCGCCGGCCGCTGGGCAACCGCGCCGGCCAGAGTCCCGGGTGCGGGGTCGGCCGGGATCAGCCGAGCTTGGTGGACATGTCGTACTGCTTGTAGACGGCCGCGGCGTTGTCCTTGGTGATCCTGGTGGTCTCCAGCGTCTCGCGCTTGCTGACGGCCTTTCCGTTCGCGATGGCCTCGGCGGCGGCCGCCGCCTGCTGGGCGCCGGTCGGGTAGATGAACGTGGTGTACATCTGGCCGAGTTGTACGGCGCGGATGCCCCCGGTCGGGATGGCGAGGCCGTCGATGCCGACGAACTTCATGTCGCCCGCCTTGCCCGCGCCGCGGGCCGCGAGGACGGCGCCGAGGGCCATGTCGTCGTTCTCACCGTAGACGAGATCGATCTTCTGGCCCTGGGCGAGCCACCGCTGCGTGATCGCGGTGGCGTTGGCCTTCAGCCACTTCGCCTCCTGGTGGAAGCCGATGGTGATGTGGTGTCCGGCGATGGCGTCTCTGAAGCCCTTGTCGCGGTCGATCTGCGGTTGGTCGGACAGGGTCCCCTGCAGCTCGGCCACGTTGCCGCCGTGCGGCAGAGCCTGCACCGCCGCCTCACCGGCGAGCTTGCCGATCTTGTAGTTGTCGCCGCCGATGAAGGACGTGTAGCAGTCGGTGTTCACGGTGCGGTCCAGGACGATGACCGGGATGTGCGCGGTGCAGGCCTGCTGCACCGCGGCGGTCAGCGGGGCCGGCTCGTTGGGCGAGAGGATCAGGACGTCGACCTTCTGCTGGATGAAGTTCTGCACCTGGCTCACCTGGGTGGCACTGTCCTGGTGCGCGTCGGCGACGGGCAGCAGCTTGAGGTCCGGGTACTTCTTGACGAAGTAGGCGAGCTGCGCGTTGAGCTGGGCGCGGTACGGCTCGGCGTTGTTGGACTGGGAGTAGCCGACCACGAACGTTTTCTTGCCGCTGCCCGGGCCGGCCGCGGTGGACGGCGCGTGGGCGGAGCAGGCGGTGAGGCCGGCCGTGGTGGCGAGGGCGGCGGCGACGGCCACACAGGTGCGACGGCGCAGGGACACAGGAGACTCCTTGTGCGGGTGAGGGTGAGTGGTGGTGCGGAGGAAGGTCAGGAACGGGCGCGCAGCCGCCGCAGCGGCTCGGCGAGCGGCTTGAGGAAGCCCGGCCGCTGCAGCACGACCGCCACGACGACGATCAGGCCCTTGATGATCATCTGCATGTTGTCGCTGATCGCGTTGAGCCCCAGGACGTTGTCCAGCAGGGTGAGGATCAGCGCGCCGACGGCGGTGCCGGTGATGGTGCCCTTGCCGCCGGCCAGGCTGGTGCCGCCGATGACGGCCGCGGCGATGGCGTCCAGCTCGTAGGAGGTGCCGGCCAGCGGGTCGGCCGAGGCGCTGTACGCGGCGTCGATGGGACCCGCGAAGCCGGCCAGCAGGCCGCAGAGCGTGAAGACGGTGATGATCACCAGACTGACGTTGACCCCGGAGAGCCGGGCGGCGGTGGGGTTGCCGCCCACGGCGTACACATGCCGGCCGAACCGGGTCCTGGAGAGCAGGAGTTGTACGACGACGCAGACCGCGACGAACGCGATCACGGGGTAGCCGATGCCCGCGACCAGAGTGTGGCCCGGAGTGCCGAGAGCGGCGAACGCGGCGGCCTTGGGGGTGAGATGGCCCTGGGGGTCCACCAACTGCACGCCGACGGCGACGTTGTTGCTCATCTGCCGGTCGACGCCGCGCACCACGGAGAGCATGGCCAGGGTCATCACGAAGGACTGGACGCGCAGCCAGGTGGTGCCGATCCCGTTGAGGAAGCCGAAGAACGCGCCGACCAGGGCGCACAGCGGGACGATCGCCCAGGGCGACAGGCCTTGGTGGACCAGCAGCATCGCCGCCGTCATGGAACCGATGCCCAGCACCGAACCCACGGACAGGTCGATCCCCGCGGTGAGGATCACCAGGGTGACGCCGACCGCGAGGATGCCGCGCGAGGCGAAGGCGGTGACGGCGTTGGTGAGGTTGTCCTGGTTCCAGAAGATCTGGCCCTTGGTGGCGATGCCCACGGCGACCACCAGCAACAGGCCGACGTAGCTCTGCAGCGAACCGAGTGAAGGCACGGCCCGGGACAGGCGCTCGCGCAGCGTCTGGACAGACTCGCCGGTCCCGGCCGCGGTGTCCCGGGCCGGTGGGAGTGTCTTGCTCACTTCTCTGCCTCGTTCCCGTCCGCCGGTGGTCCGGCCACAACGTTCTGCCGTGCCATCGCCGCAGTGAGGATGGCCTCCTGGGTCGCGGCCGGCCCGCGGGCCGGGTCGCGATGGAACTCGCCGGTCAGCCGCCCCTCGCAGAGCACGATGATCCGGTCGCACATGCCGATCAGCTCCGGAAGCTCGGAGGAGACGGCGATGATCGCGGTGCCCCGGGCGGCAAGGGAGTCCATCAGGGCGTGGATCTCCGCCTTGGCCCCGACGTCGATGCCCCGCGTCGGTTCGTCGAGCAGCAGCACCGAGGGCTCGGTGAGCAGGCACTTGGCCAGCACCACCTTCTGCTGGTTGCCGCCGGAGAGTGTGCCGACCACTGCGTCCAGGCTGTGCGTCTTGGTCCGCAGCTCCCCGACCTTGCCGGCCGCGGCGGCCTTCTCCCGGCGGGCGTCCACGGTGCGCCACGGCCTCAGGTAGCGGTCGAGGGCGGCGAGGGTGGTGTTGAAGCGCACCGTGTTGCCGATCACCAGGCTCTGCGCCTTGCGGTCCTCGGCGACCAGCGCGATGCCCTTGCGGATCGCCGTACGCGGGGTGTGCGGGGTGTACGGGCGGTCGTTCAGCGTGATCTCGGCGCGGACGTGGTCGCCGGCCCCGAAGAGGGACTCCAGCACCTCGCTGCGCCCGGCACCCATCAGACCGGCGACGCCGAGGATCTCCCCGGCCCGGACCTCGAGGTCCACCGACCGCAGTGGCGTGCGGGTGCTGGAGGGCAGGGGAGTGCTCGTCAGGCCCTTCACCCGCAGCCGTACCGGGCCGTCGGATCGCTGCTCCGGAGCCCTGGGGAAGAGTTCTCCCAGGGGCCGTCCGACCATCAGCCGCACCAACTCGGAGCGGTCGGTGCCGGCCACCGGGCGGCGGCCCGCGAAGGTGCCGTCGCGCAGCACGGTCGCCGAGTCGGCGATCTCCTCCAGCTCCTCCAGCCGGTGGGAGATGTAGATCAGCCCGACGCCGCGGGCCGCCAGCCGTCGGATGACGGCGAACAGCCGCTCCACCTCCGCCTCGGCGAGCGCCGACGTCGGCTCGTCCAGCACCAGGATCCGCAGGGTGCCGTTCAGCGCCTTGGCCACCTCGACGAGCTGCTGCTCGGCGATGCGGCAGTCGCGGACCAGCCGCTGCGGGGGCAGGTCGAGGCCGAGGTCGGCCAGCAGCTCCGCGGTGCGGGCGTGCATGGCCGCGCGGTCCAGGGTGCCGCGTACGGTGCGCAGTTCGCGGCCGAGAAAGAGGTTGTCGGACACGGACAGCTCGGGGACCAGGTTCAGCTCCTGGTGGATCATCGCGATGCCGTGCTGCTGGGCGTGCTTCGGTGAATGGATCCGCACCGGTTCGCCGTCGATCTCGATGGTGCCCTCGTAGTCGGCGTGCACGCCGGCGAGGATGTTCATCAGCGTCGACTTGCCGGCGCCGTTCTCGCCGAGCAGCGCCACCACCTCGCCGGGATGGACGGTCAGTTCGACGTCGCTGAGCGCCCGGACGCCTGGGAACGCCTTGCTGATGCCCCGCATGCGCAGCAGGGCGGGCGGTACATCGTTCATGTCGCGCCGTCCGCGTTCATCCGCGCCATCGCGGACCTCCCATGTGTTACGCAGGTGAAGAGTCAGGAATCGACTTCGTGGACCCGGCGAGGCCGGGGATGAGATGCGGGCGAACCGGGCCGGGCCGGCCGGCCCGGCGCCGACCGGGTTTCGCCCCGCGACGCCGCCGACGGCGCGAGGTCTGCGCCTGGCATGGGCCGAGAACCTGTTCGCCGTCCGTCGCGCCTACGGTGTGGCGCGACGGCTCCCGCGGCCTGCCGTCGGCCTCGGCCTCGAGGACAGCTGCTGCACGGCGCGGATGACGTGCTCGGCGGTGTCCCGCTGGACCGAGTTCCGGCCGTAGGAGAGGGACAGGCCAGTACGTGCCATGAAGTGGCCTCCGGGTGTTGCACAGGAAATCGATTTCAAGAACCGTCAGGCCAATCGACCCCGGTTGAGAGATGTGTTGGCTTGGAGTGGGCCGCTGTACAGCACGGCGAGCCCGGCCGGATTCTTGAAATCCTTTTCACAGGAACGTAGGGTCTGCCTCCGAGGGTGTCAAGAGTCGCGTACGAGTCGGGCGACGGGAGGGGAGTGGCGCCGCTCGTGCCCCCTCACAAGCGCGGCCCCGTGGCCGAGGAAGGGGTCGGAGGACCGATGACGACGATCAACGACGTGGCCCAGGCCGCCGGGGTCTCCCCTGCGACGGTCTCGCGGGTCCTCAACGGGGGCCGCGTCACGGCCGAGCGTGCCGAACGGGTCCAGCGCGCGGCGGCCGAGCTCGGCTTCGCACCCAACCGGGTCGCCCGTTCGCTGCGCACACAGCGCAGCAGCGTCATCGGGCTGATCATCCCGGACATCGAGAACCCGTTCTTCACCGCGCTGGCCCGCGGCGTCGAGGACGCCGCACAGCGGACCAATCTCTCGGTGGTCCTGTGCAACACCGACGAGGACGTCGACAAGGAACGGCGCTACCTGGACATCGCGGTCGCGGAGCAGATGGCGGGCGTCATCGTGGCCGCCGCGTCCCGCAGCCGCACCGACCTGTCCGCCCTGGAGAGCCGCCGTATCCCGATGGTCGCCGTGGACCGCCGTCCGCGAGGGGCCGGAGTGGACGCCGTGTTGGTGGACAACGAGGAGGGCAGCGAGGCGGCCACCGCGCACCTGCTGGCCCGCGGCTACCGGCGGATCGCCTGTATCACCGGCCCGCAGGGCGCCTCCACCTCCGACGAGCGGCTGGCGGGTTACCGCCGGGCGCTCCGGGAGTTCCTGGGCGAAGACCCGGGCGCCGCGCCCGAGGGCGTGGACCTGCTGCGCGACTACACCCGCCACGCCGACTTCAAGGTCGAGGGCGGCCGCAGCGCCATGGCCGACCTGCTCGCGGCGCGTCAGCGGCCGGACGCGGTCCTCGCGGCCAACAACCTGATGGCCGTCGGGGCGCTGCAGGCGGTGCGCGAGGCCGGTCTGACACCACCGGAGATCGGGGTGCTGTCGTTCGGCGAGGTGCCCCGGGCGCCGTTGATGCGTCCCGGCCTCACCACGGTGCGACTGCCCTCGTACGACCTGGGGTGGACGGCTGCGGGTCTGCTGCTGGACCGCATGGCGGGGAAGGGACAGCCGCTGCGCACGGTGGTGTTGCGCAGTTCCCTCCAGGTCGGGGAGAGCACCGCCGGGCCGGCGAACCGCGGCTCCCGGGCGGCGCGCAGGAGGCGGTGAGGCGACCGCCCTCGTGGATGAAATCCATTTCAGCGACGGGTGTAGGGTAAAGAACACCCACGGTGAAAGGATGCGGACCCAGGTGGTGACGATCCAGGACGTGGCGCGAGCCGCGGGAGTTTCCCCGGCGACCGTCTCGCGAGTCTTCAACGGCGGCAAGGTCACACCGGCACGTGCGCTGTCCGTGCGAGAGGCCGCGGAAGCCCTCGGCTTCGCGCCCAACCGGCTGGCGCGGTCGCTGCGCAAGCAGCGTTCCAGCGTGATCGCCCTGATCATCCCGGACATCGAGAACCCGTTCTTCACCTCGCTCGCCCGCGGCGTCGAGGACGCCGCGCAGCGCACCAGCCTCTCGGTGGTGCTGTGCAACTCCGACGAGGACGCCGACAAGGAGCGCCGCTACCTGGAGGTGGCGCTCGGTGAGCAGATGGCGGGCGTGATCGTGGCCGTGGCCTCCCAGGACGAGACGGACCTCGGGCCCCTGATCACCCGCGGCGTGCCCGTGGTCGCCGTCGACCGCCGGCCGGGCGACGCCGAGGTGGACGCGGTCATGGTCGACGACCGCCACGGTGGCGAGGTGGCCACCCGCCACCTGTTGCAGGCCGGCTACCGCAGGATCGCCTGCATCACCGGGCCCGAAGGCGCCTCCACGTCCGAGGAACGCCTGGCCGGCTATCGCGCGGCGCTGAACGCCGGACGGGACGGTGGGGCCGTGGCCGACGACGCCTACGTACGGCACGCCGATTTCCGTGTCGAGGGCGGCCGGGCGGCGATGCGCGATCTGCTGGCGATGCCCGAGCAGCCCGATGCCGTGTTCGTCGCCAACAACCTCATGACCATCGGCGTCCTCGACGCCCTCGACGAGGTCGGCCGCACGCCGCCCGGCATCGGGGTGCTCTCCTTCGGCGACGTCCCCTGGGCGTCGCTGGTCCGCCCGTCGCTGACGGCCGTCGAACTGCCCTCGTACGATCTTGGGCGCACCGCGGCCGACCTGCTGCTGCAGCGCATCGAGGGCGGCTCCCTGCCGTTGCAGACCGTGGTGCTGCGCACCAGGCTCCAGGTCAGGGAGAGCACCGCCGGGCCCGCCGGGGACTGACACCCGGACCACCCCTGGCCGACGACGAAGGTTCGGCGTCGTGCCGCCGGAGGTCCGCGCAGCCGGCGAGCAGATACTCGGCGGCGTCGAACTCGCCCCGCTCCAGCAGTTCCTCGCACACGACG
>NZ_JBSGDB010000154.1:0-18176 GCF_053602155.1 Streptomyces sp. NPDC004561 | reverse complement strand
GGGCCGGCCCCGCCGGGGCCGGCCCTTTTCGCGCGTCAGACGTTGAAGCGGAACTCCACCACGTCCCCGTCCTGCATCACGTAGTCCTTGCCCTCCATGCGGGCCTTGCCCTTGGAGCGGGCCTCGGCGACGGAGCCGGTCTCGACCAGGTCGCCGAAGGAGATGACCTCGGCCTTGATGAAGCCCTTCTGGAAGTCGGTGTGGATGACACCGGCCGCCTCGGGGGCCGTGGCGCCCTTCTTGATGGTCCAGGCGCGGGACTCCTTGGGACCGGCCGTCAGGTAGGTCTGCAGGCCGAGGGTGGCGAAGCCGACGCGGGCGAGGGTGGCGAGGCCGGGCTCGTCCTGGCCGACCGACTGCAGGAGCTCCAGGGCCTCCTCCTCGTCCAGCTCGGCGAGGTCCGCCTCCAGCTTGGCGTTGAGGAAGATCGCCTCGGCCGGGGCGACCAGGGCGCGCTGCTCGTTCTTGAACTCCTCGTCGACCAGCTCGTCCTCGTCGACGTTGAAGACGTAGAGGAACGGCTTGGTGGTGAGCAGGTGCAGGTCGTGCAGCAGCTCGTTGCGCTCGGTGCCCTGGACGATGCCGTGCGCGAAGAGCGTGTCGCCCTTCTCCAGGATCTCCTTGGCCTCCTCGACCGCCTTGACCTTGGGCCCGATGTCCTTCTTGATCCGGGACTCCTTCTGGAGCCGGGGCAGGACCTTCTCGATCGTCTGGAGGTCGGCGAGGATCAGCTCGGTGTTGATCGTCTCGATGTCGTCCTTCGGCGAGACCTTGCCGTCGACGTGGACGACGTTCTCGTCCTTGAAGGCGCGGATGACCTGGCAGATCGCGTCGGACTCACGGATGTTCGCGAGGAACTTGTTGCCCAGGCCCTCGCCCTCGGAGGCGCCGCGCACGATGCCGGCGATGTCCACGAAGTCGACGGTGGCCGGAAGGATGCGCTCCGACTTGAAGATCGACGCCAGCCGGGCGAGACGGCCGTCCGGGACGCCGACCACGCCGACGTTCGGCTCGATCGTGGCGAACGGGTAGTTGGCCGCCAGCACGTCGTTCTTGGTCAGGGCGTTGAACAGGGTCGACTTGCCGACATTGGGCAGGCCGACGATTCCGATCGTGAGCGACACGTTGCGACTTCCCGTGGATGAGAGGGCCAGGAGCTGGGGGCTGTGAGGGCCAGAGACACTGGCCGATCCACCAGTCTACGGCGTTCCGGCCAACGGCCTCCCGGGAGCGTCACACGCTCGGCCAAGCTCCGCGCATCGGCGTGTCTGGGTGGCGATTCGACACATAAGCAGACCTAAGTTGGTCCAATGGAGCAACACAGAACGCGACGCCCGAACGACGGACGGCGAGGTGGCACGCCGCCGGCCCCCCTGCCGCCGCAGGCCCGGCGCGGGCCCGCCGGGCAGCGGACGGGACGCTCCGTACGGCGGGTACGGGTCGCCCGGCCGGTGCCACCGGGCCGGCCGCTGCCGAACGCCCGGCTGACGGGGCTCGGCAGCGGACTGTTCTGCACGGCCGCGATGGTCCTGCTCGGCTGCCTGGACCAGTTACTGCTCGACGGGTCGCTGCCGGTGTACGGCGTGCAGCAACTGCGTCGTCGACCATGTGCCCACGGTGGTCTTCGGGAATCTGGACGGGGCCGCGCTGCCGGTGCCGGCGGGCGGCACCGGCGCCTACCCGCTGGCGGCGGGCGGGACCGCCTACGCCGACGTCCGGACCATCCGCGACCCTGCGGACCCGGAGGCCCGCCGGGTGGACACGGTCACCGTCGCCGCGTCCGCCACGCACCGGGGCGCCTCCTTCACCGCCGCCCGGCTCGGCACCGGCACGCGGGTGCTGGTGTGGGAGCCGGTGACGACGTGGTGGCAGCCCTCGGCGGCGGCCGCGGACCGGATCATGGGAGTCAGCCGAGTGTGAGCTGCGGCGAGTAGAGGTCCAGCCATCCGGCGAGGTCCAGGGTGCGTTCCAGACCGCGCCGGGCCACCTGGGTGCTGACCGGGGTGTCGCGCTCGGCCGCCTGCCGGACCCGGTCCCGGTCCACCAGGTCGAAGACCGGGTGGGCGGGCCGGGCGAGCAGGTCCTTGGCCTGCTCCTGCAGGGCGCGGGCGTACCGCGGGTCCTGCGTGGACGGGTACGGGCTCTTCACCCGGTCGTACACCGAGCGGGGCAGGACGTCCGCGGCCGCCTCCCTCAGCAGGCTCTTCTCCCGGCCGTCGAAGGACTTCAGGGCCCAGGGGGCGTTGTACACGTACTCGACCAGCCGGTGGTCGCAGAACGGCACCCGCACCTCCAGGCCGACGGCCATGCTCATCCGGTCCTTGCGGTCGAGCAGGGCGCGCACGAAGCGGGTCAGGTGCAGATGGCTCATCTGCCGCATGCGGTACTCGAAGTCGCTCTCGCCGGCCAGGCGGTGGATGTGCGCGACGGCCGTGCGGTAACCGTCGGCGATGTACCCCTCCAGGTCCAGGGACTTGGTGAGGTCGGCGCGCAGCACGTCGGTGTCGTCGCCGAAGTGGCGGCCGAAGCGCACCAACCAGGGGAAGGTGTCGGCGCGGCGGGCGTCCTCGTCGAAGAACTGGAGGTAGCCGCCGAAGACCTCGTCGGCGGACTCGCCGGACAGGGCGACCGTGGACTTCTGCCGGACGGCGCGGAAGAGGAGCAGCAGCGAGGTGTCCATGTCGCCGAAGCCGGCTGGCAGATCGCGGGCCCGGATCACCTGCTCGCGGACGGCGGGGTCGGCGAGGGCCTGGGCGTCGAGGACGATGTCCTGGTGGTCGGTGCCGGCGAGCCGGGCCACGTCGTGCACGAACGGGGTGTCGGGGGTGGCGCGCAGTTCGTCGGCGACGAAGTTGTCGGCCTGGCCGACGAAGTCGACGGCGAAGCTGCGCACCTTCTCGCCGTGTTCGGCGAGTTGGCGGGCGGCGAGCGCGGTCATGGCGGAGGAGTCGAGGCCCCCGGAGAGCAGGGTGCAGCGCGGGACGTCGGCGACCAGCTGGCGGCGCACGATGTCGTCGAGGAGCGAGCGCACGGTGGCGATGGTGGTCTCACGGTCGTCCGGGTGCGGGCGGGTCTCCAGCCGCCAGTAGACGCGGGTGGAGAGGCCGGAGCGGTCGACGGTGACGACCGTGCCCGGCTCCACCTCGCGCATGCCGTCCCAGACGGCGTGTCCGGGTGTCTTGATCAGGACGAACAGCTCACGCAGTCCGTCCAGGGTGACCCGGCGGCGGGCCAGCGGGTTGGCGAGGATCGCCTTGGGCTCGGAACCGAACAGGACGCCGTCCGGGGTGGGGTGGTAGTAGAAGGGCTTGATGCCCATGCGGTCGCGGATCATCACGAGCTTGTCGTGGCGGCCGTCCCACACGGCGAACGCGTACATGCCGTTGAGGCGTTCGGCGACGGCGTCGCCCCATTCGAGGTAGCCGTGCAGGACCACCTCGGTGTCGGAGTCGGTGGTGAAGCGGTGGCCCCGGCCCTCGAGTTCCCGGCGCAGTTCGCTGAAGTTGTACGTCTCCCCGGAGTAGACCAGGGCGACGTTTCCCTCGGGGGTGGCGAGGGACATCGGCTGGCGGCCGCCGGGCAGGTCGATGATGGCGAGCCGGCGGTGGCCGAGGGCGGCGGGGCCCTCGGCCCAGGTGCCCCGGTCGTCCGGGCCCCGGCAGGCCATGGTCTCGGTCATCGCATGCAACGCGGTGGCCTCGGCGGTCAGGTCACGGTCGAAGGAGACCCATCCGGTGATGCCGCACATGCGCTACCTCCTGCCTACGGCCGGCGGCCCGCTTCTCGCCCACCCGCGCTGCCCGGGGTGGCCGGGCCCGGCCGGCGGACCAGTTGCATCGAGCACCTATATGACGAGCGTCCGTCAGGCACTCGGTGCCGGTCAACGCGGCCGTAGCCCGACCGGCCGACCCTCCCCCATGGTTTCGGCCGTGTTTTGCCTCCGCGAAATCGAGGAACCGCCCCGCCACCCCGCCGGGGGCCACGGGAACAGGCCACAGGCAAAAAATTCCCCAAGCGGTAGCCCGTCACAGCTTCGCAGTCAGAAACCGGTCCAGCACCTCGGTCAGTTCGGCCGGCTTCTCCAGGGGCAGCTCATGCCCCGCGTCCAGGATCCGGACGATCGCGTTCGGGTACGCCTTGGCCATCCGGAGCATCTGCCCCACCGGCAGCTGGACGTCGTGGTATCCGTGCACCATCAGGGTGGGCGTACGGATCTCGCCGGCGCGGTCGAGCACGTCGAAGGCGCGCATGGCGCCGTACAGCGTCATGACGACCTCGCGGGGGGTGCCGGCCGAGGCGCGGATGTGCGCGCGGACCTCCTCGCGCGGGTAGCCGGGCGCGAACGCCCGCTGGATGTTGGCGGCGACGAACAGCTTGAACGGCACCAGCGTGGACGCCGCCATCAGCAGGCCCCGGCCGCGGCTGTAGGTCATCCGGCCGATGGAGCCCACCAGGACCATGCGCTCCACCCGCTCGGGGTGGGCGAGGGCGATGGTCTGCGCGATCATCCCGCCCATGGAGTGGCCGACCAGCACGAACCGCTCGGCCCCGAGGTGGTCGAGGAGCGCGAGGACGTCCTCGGCCAGCTCCGCGATCGTGCGCACCCCGGCGCCGGTGCTCTCCCCGTGTCCGCGCAGGTCCAGCCGGATCACCCGGCGTCTTTCGGAGAAGTGGGCGATCTGGTGGTCCCAGCGGTGCCGGTCCGCGGTCCAGCCGTGGACGAACACCAGGGGCGCGTCCGCCGCGTCGCGGGGGCCCTCGTCGTCGTACGTCAGGGCCGCTCCGGCGACTTCGAGCTGCGGCATGGGGGCCTCCTGGGGATGCGGGTACGGACCGGTTACTGACGGGTACGGTAGCCTCCCGCACGGCCCGTAGTCACCGGCACCGGGCAAGGAATCCACGGAGTTCGCCGCGTCCGAATCACCCCGAATGCCGTACAGGTGAATCGGCCCTATCGTGCTGTCATGGAGCACGCACTGAGTCCCGCAACCCTTGCCGAACTGCGGCGTCCGCGGCCCTATCCTGCGGTGTCCGTGCTGACCCCGACACACCGCCGCGGAGCCGAGAGCGGCCAGGATCCGGTCCGGCTGCGCAACGTACTGGCCGAGGCCAGGAAGCGCCTGGAGTCCGATCCGGCCGTGACCCGTGAGCGGCGCGCGGAGGTCGAGGCACAGCTCGACCGCGCGCTGGCGGACGTGGACCTCGCGCACGCCGAGGACGGCCTGGTGATCTTCGCCGCCCCGGGCGAGCACCAGGTCTGGTCCCTGGGCCGCGCCGTTCCCGAACGTGTGGTGCTGTCCGACACCTTCCTCACCCGCAACCTGGTCGCCGCCCAGGCCGCCGAGCGGCCGTTCTGGGTCCTGTCGGTCTCCGCCGACCGCGTCACCCTGTGGAGCGGGGGCCCGGACCGGGTCGTCGAGGACCGCGCCGGGGGCTTCCCGCTGATCCGGAGCCGGCCCAACTTCGACGCCGAGCGGCAGGAGCGCATCGGCGATCTGCCGAGCACCTTCCGCGACGAGGGCACCCGCCAGTTCCTGCGCGAGGCCGACACCGCGATGAGCACGGTCCTGCGCGACCAGCCCCGGCCGCTGTACGTCACCGGCGAACGGGCGGCGCTCTCGCTGCTGGACGAGGTCGGCAGCGTCGCCAAGGACGCCGTGCACGTGCGGCACGGCGGGCTCGCCCACTCCGGTGCCGACACCGTGTGGCAGGCCGTCCGGCCGGTCCTGGAGGCGGAGGAGTCGAAGGACACCTCCTCCGTGGTCCGTGAGCTGACCTCCGCGCGCGGCCACCGGACCTTCGCCGCCGGCCTGGACGAGCTGTGGCAGAGCGCCCGGGAGGGCCGGGTGCGGCTGCTGGCCGTGGAGGAGGGCTACCGCGCGATCGTCCGCGACATCGGCGAGCATCTGGTGCCGGCCGAGCCCGGTGACCTGGACGCCCGCGAGGACATCGTGGACGAGATCGTGGAGCAGTGCCTGGAGACCGGCGCCGACGTCCGCTTCGTGCCCGACGGCATGCTGGGCGACGCGGACGGGATCGCCGGAGTGCTGCGGTTCTGAGCCCCCACCCCGGCGTCCCGGCCGAGACCCCGGAGTAAGCGCTCTCTCGTCGGCGTACGCTACGGCGTGATTGTCGGCGAGAGGGAGCGCGCGCATGGGTGAGCTGCTGGGTGTTGCGGTACTGGGTACGGGACACATGGGGGCCGACCACATACGCCGTCTCGACCGGGTGGTCAGCGGCGCCCGGGTCGCGGCCGTGGCCGATCCCGATGTCGAGCGGGCGAAGGAGGCCGTCGCGGGCCTCACGGACGTCACCGTGCACACGGATCCGCAGTCCGCGCTGGACGCTCCCGGCGTGGCTGCCGTCCTGGTCGCCTCCCCCGGTCCCGCCCATGAGGAGGCGCTGCTCGCCGCGTTCGCCCGGGGACTGCCGGTGCTGTGCGAGAAGCCCATGGTGCCGGACTCCGCGGGCGCGCTCCGGGTCGTGGAGGCCGAGGTGCGGCTCGGTCGCCGGCTGGCGCAGATCGGCTTCATGCGCCGGTACGACGCCGAGTACCAGCGGCTGAAGGCCCTCCTGGACGGGGGAAGCCTCGGCCGGCCGCTGATGCTGCACTGCACCCACCGCAACGTCTCCTCCCCCGCCCACTTCACGAGCGCCATGCTCGTCAACAGCTCGGTCTCGCACGAGATCGACGCGGCCCGCTGGCTGCTGGGGCAGGAGCTGACGGCGGTGACCGTGCTGCGTCCGGTGTCCTCCACGGGCGCCCCCGAAGGGCTGGTCGACCCGCAGTTCGTGCTCTTCGAGACCGAGCGGGGCGCCCTGGTCGACGTCGAGGTCTTCGTCAACTGCGGTTTCGGCTACCAGGTGCGCTGCGAGGCCGTGTGCGAGGCGGGCAGCGCGCGGATCGGCGACGGGCACACCATGGTGGTCACCGCCGGGGGCGGCGCCCGCGAGGAGGTGGCGCAGGACTATCTCGTCCGTTTCGCCGACGCCTACGACCGCGAGGTGCAGGCCTGGGTCGACGCCACCCGGCGGGGCGAGGTCACCGGCCCGGGCGTCTGGGACGGGTACGCGTCGTCCGCCGTCGCCGAGGCGGGGGTCCGGGCGCTGGAGACCGGCGGCCGGGTGGCCGTCGACCTCGCCCCGCGCCCGGACCTGTACGCCGGGGTCAGCCGCTGACGCTGGCGGCGCCCGTCTCCAGGTGCCCGGTGAACCGGCGCGACCAGGTCGCGTCGGAGTCCACGGTCACCGTGAAGTCGTACCAGCCGCTCTGGTACGCGACGGCGTTGAAGAAGTCCTCCGCCGAGGCGCCGGCGGCGACGGTGTAGGTCCAGGGGCCGTCACCGCGGTAGTGGTCGGAGGTGATGGTGAACTTCACGGGCGAGGTGCCCGAGTTGGTCATCTTGAGGTAGACGGCGAGCTTGCCGGTGCCCGGCTCGACGGCGTAACGGCTGCTCACCTCCGCCGACTTGCCCGCCTCGGCGGCGTCGCCCTGGAAGCGGCGCAGGAAGCGGTTGGGTCCGACCATCGTCAGGTCGTACTTGCCGCCGCCGAAGCCCGTGCCGATGTTGAAGGAGTCGGAGGCGGTGCCGCCCGCGTCGACGGTGTACTGCCAGGGCGTGGTGTCCCGGTAGGCGTTGGGGTGGATGGAGAAGTGGGCCGCGCGGGTCGCCGGGGCGCCCTGGTTGGCCATGGTGAACCAGGCGAGGATCTTGCCCGCGGCCCCGAACTCCAGGTGGTCCAGCCAGCCGTTGGGCTGGTACGGCAGTGCGCGGGCGGGGCGGGTGCCGGTCTCCTGGGCGGGCAGGGCGTTGTCCGTCGGCACCGGGTTGGGCAGCGGGCCGCAGGTGGCGAGGCCGATGACGCCGGTCGCGGGCAGGGTCACCGGGCCGTGGACCGGGTGGGCGAAGTCGAACACGCCGGTGAGGTCGCCGCTCACCCTGCGCCGCCAGTCGCTGATGTTGGGGCAGGCGGCGGGCTTGCCGAGGGCGGCCGTCCAGGTCTCCAGGAAGCGCAGCACCGAGGTGTGCTCGAAGACCTCGGAGGACACCCAGCCGCCGCGCGTCCAGGGCGAGATGACGAGCATCGGGACACGGAACCCGAAGCCGTAGGGCACCCCGTTGAGGAACTCCCCGGCCGTTCCGGCGGGCGGCGCCGGCGGGGGCACGTGGTCGAAGTAGCCGTCGTTCTCGTCGTAGTTGAGGAACAGGACCGTCGAGTCGAACACGTCCTGGTCGGCGGCGAGGGCCTGGTAGACGAGGTTGACGAAGTGGGCGCCGTCGCCGGGCGGGGCGTAGGGGTGCTCGGAGAACGCCTGGTTGGGGACGACCCAGGAGACCTGCGGGAGGGTGCCCGCGAGGACGTCCGCCTTGATGGCGGCGGCGATGTCGTCGGGGGTCGAGCCGGTCGCCTTCGGAACCGACGCCATGCCGCGGTCGTACAGCGGGTCGCCGGCCTTGGCGTTCGCGAAGTTCTTGAAGTAGGCGCAGCCGTTGTCGCCGTAGTTGTCCGCCGCGTTCTGGTAGACCTTCCAGCTCACCCCGGCGGCCTGGAGCGCCTCGGCGTAGTTCTGCCACGTCAGGCCGGACTCGTCGCCGCCGTCGTAGCTGGCGGAGTCGACCTTGCCGCTCCACAGGTAGGTGCGGTTGGGGCCGGTGGCGCTGAGCGTGGAGCAGAAGTACGCGTCACAGACGGTGTAGTTGTCGGCGAGCGCGTAGTGGAAGGGGATGTCGGAGCGGTCGAGGTACCCGAGCGAGCGGACGTTGCCGACGCCCAGGACCCAGTTGTCCATGCGGCCCTTGTTCCAGGCGGAGTGCTGCGACGACCACGAGTGGGGCAGGTCGCCGTTGCACTGGGCCAGGGTCTCACCGTCCTTGCCGCCCGCCGACGGGGTCGCGCTGAGCTTCCACGGGTACTGGCGGCCCAGCCCGTTCGGCTGGTCGAAGACCGGGTGGCCGCCGCTCAGGCTGATGCCGCTGCGGTCCGCGAAGCCGCGCACGCCCTTCAGGCGGCCGAAGTAGTGGTCGAAGCTGCGGTTCTCCTGCATGAGGATCACCACGTGCCGCACGTCCTTGATCGTGCCGGTCGCCGTGGTCGCCGCGGCGGCCGAAGCACGGGTGGTGCCGGCGCCGAGCGCCATCCCCGCCGCCACGGAAGCGCCCAGTCCCACGAAGCCTCTTCGGCTGATCGGTGTCATTGGCCCCGTCCTCGTCCTCGGAGTGCCCCAGCGGCACACCGCGCGCCAGGGTGCACGCGGTGATCGTCAGGGTCCATACCCGTGCGGTGAGGCGAAGGTGAACAATGCTCAAAGTCACCGGGTGCTCCTCAGACCCCGCCGAACAGGGCGCTCAGGCCCCGTTCCACCACCCCGGCCACGTCCTCCTGCCCCGCCGCCACCACGCCGTAGGTGCGCACGAGGAAACGGCGCAGCGTGGAGGCGGGGAACTGGAGCAGGGCGAGGCCGTACGGCGAGTGGAACTCCAGCACGGTCCGGGTGGGTCCGTACGGCCATATCTGTACGTCCCCGTGCCCGGCCGGGCTGCGCAGCCCCTGGTCGAGCAGGGAGCGCGCGAAGGTCCAGGTGACCTCCTCGCCCTCCAGGGCGGCCTCGGCCGGGAAGTCCAGGAAGACGGCCAGCGGGTCGTCCGTGGTGTAGCGCAGGGTGGCGGTCACCGGGATCTCCTGGTCCTCCGCGGTGATGAGCCGGGCATGGGCGGGCTGTTCGATGCTGATGTCCATGCCTTAATGGAGTCGCCGGAGGCGCTTCGCATGCCGCCAAATCCGGTCAGACTTCGATACGTACAGGCCGGTCGGCGGCATCATGGAACACACGAGCGTCGAACGGGCGAATGAGCCTTGCTCCCGAGTCGTCCGGATGAGTCAACTCCCGTAGTGTTTCTACGACTTGGAGTATCGAACGCGTACGCCATTTATGCCTCGGGAACACTCCGGGAAGACTCTGGCATATGCCGGAAGCACCACCGTATCGTGTGTTGCCAAATCCCTTACGGGGCGTCGCGGGCTGTGCGAGAGTCGTTAGCGGTCCCCCCGTCCTCCTTGGCCGTACCGTTCCCCTCCGGAGTGCGAAATGCCGTCCCCAGTCTCCGCGGACCACTCAGCCGCCCAACCGCCAGGACGCGGCTCGGTCGAGGCGCTGATATCGCAGGCGCGGCGACTCAAGGGCGAGGTGGACGCCGTACGGCGGGACACCCGGAACGACGGTACGGACCCGGAGGACCGCTGGCAGCGCGCCCTGTACGACCTCGCCCTGCACCAACTCAACGATCTCGACGCCCACTTGGCCCAGCTGCGGGACGGCCCGGCACCCGCTGCGCCCGCCCCGGCCGAGCCCGCCGCCCCGCCGGCGCCGGCCGCCGCCCCGCGCGGATCGCTGCTCAGCCGGGTCGGCAGTGCGGAGTGGAACCTGCTGACGGACGAGGCGACCTGGTCCGGCGAGCTGTACCAGATCCTCGGCCTCGACCCGCGCGACCCCGCCCTCACCCTGGACGAGCTGCCGTCCCTGGTCCTGGACGAGGACCGGACGAAGCTGACCACGATGGTGACCGACTGCCTGGTCGACGCCAAGCCGATCGACGGCGAGTTCCGTGTCCTGCGGCCCGACGCCTGCGTGCGGACCGTGCACATGATGGGCGAGCCCGTGCTCGGCGCCGACGGCAGCACCGCATCGATGTGGGCCGTGCTGCGGGACGTCAGCGAACTGCGCCGCAGCCAGCGCACGGTGCGCGAGACCCGTGACTCGCTGCAGCGCCGGCGCAGCCAGGAACAGACCGAGCACCGGATCGCGGCCGAGCTGCAGGAGGCGGTGCTGCCGCCCTGGCGCGGCTCGCTCCGGCTCCCGCACCAGGGGCCACGGACCCTGGACCTCGCCGCCCATCGCATGCCGTCCGCCACCGGCACACTGATCGGCGGGGACTGGTACGACGCGCTGGAGCTGACCGACGGCGAGACGCTGCTCAGCGTCGGCGACCTCACCGGGCACGGGGTGGCCGTCGCCTCGGGCATGGCGACCCTGCTCGGCGCCGTACGCGGCATGGCGATGGCCGGCTCCCGGCCCGGTCAACTGCTCGCCATGCTCAACCAGTTACTCGACGCCACCGTGCAGCCCGCCCTCGGCAGCGCCGTCTGCTGCCGCTACCGGCCCGAGACCCGCACCCTGGTCTGGGCGCAGGCAGGACACCCCGCCCCGCTGCTGTACCGCGACGGGACGGGGCGCATGCTGAGCGCGCCGGACGGCCTCCTGCTCGGCGCCACCCCGGGCGCCGTCTACGGGCAGGCCGAAGCAGCCCTGGAGCCGGGCGACCTGCTCCTGCTGCACACGGCGGGACTGGTGTCCGGGCACGGCGGAACGGCGTCCGTGGACCGTCTGCTCGACCTCGCCCCGCGGTTCGGCGCGGCGCGTACCGCGCAGGACTGTGTGCGGACGGTGGTCGAGGAGTTCGGCGGGACCGGGCGCGAGGGCGACGCGTGCGTGCTCGTCGCCAAGGTCACCGCATGAGGTGACCCGCCCGGAAGCACTCGGCGCGGCGAACGCGGCGCACAGGCCCCCTATGCCTGTGCGCTGTTGCCGCCCTTGGGCCTCGGCTTGGGCAGGGCGAACCTGATCTCCTCGCGCAGTTCGTGGATTCTCGGGTACTCGGCGTACTCCGCGGTGAGCCGGTACATCTGCCGCAGCCGGTCCCAGGTGCGACGGGAGGAGTTCGAACCCATCGACATGAGGGCCAGCCGTGCGTAGCGGTCGGCCTGTTCGGGGTCGTCGGCGATGAAGCAGGCCGAGGCCATGGAGAGATGGTCGAAGATCTTCGAGCGCTCCCGGCCGTCGATGCGCAGCGCCAACGCCTTCTCCGCGTAGTACTGGGCGTGCGCGGCCGCGCCCGGGTCGAACTCGGCCAGCGTCCGGTAGGCGAGGGCCTGCATGCCGTACAGGTCCTCGTCCTTGAAGGTCTGCATCCAGTCGAGCGGTTCGGCCTCGTCCCGGTCGGAGACGAACATGTCCTCCGCCTGCCCGAGCGTGCGGCGCATCGCCTGGCCCTTGCCCATCGACGCCTGCGCCCAGGCCTCGATGGTGTGGAACATCGCCTTCGTACGCGGCTGCAGGCGGTCGCCGGCACCGGTCTGGGCGAGCTTCATCAGGTCCAGCGCGTCGTCGGGCCGGCCGAGGTGCACCATCTGGCGGGCCGCCCGGGACAGCGCCTCGCCGGCGCGCGGCCGGTCACCGCCCTCACGGGCGGCGTGGGCGGCGATGACGAAGTACTTCTGCGCCGTGGGCTCCAGGCCGACGTCGTGCGACATCCAGCCCGCGAGGACCGCGAGGTTGGCGGCGACGCCCCACAGGCGCCGCTGGAGGTGGGGTGGGTGGTGGTAGGCGAGCATGCCGCCGACCTCGTTGAGCTGGCCCACGACCGCCTTGCGCTGGAGCCCGCCGCCGCGGGCGGCGTCCCAGGCGCGGAACACCTCGACGGAGCGCTCCAGTTCCTCGATCTCCTGCGACCCGATGGGGGCGGCCTCGTAGCGGTCGAACCCGGCGGGGTCGGCGTGCAGGGGGTCGTCGAGGACGGGGACGTCGGCCCTGAGGGCCGGGTCGGTGTGCAGCCAGTCGTGCATGGCGCTGCTGAGTGTGGATCCCGCGGCGAGCGCGGCACCCGCGCCCACCAAGCCGCGTCGGTTGAGCATGAGGTCCATTCCCGTGAATTCGGTGAGGACCGCGGCGGTCCGCTCGGGCGCCCACGGCACACCGTCGGGATGTTCGTCGATCCCGTCGCCCTGCCGTTTCCCCGCACGCCCGTGCCGAACCAGACCGAGGTCCTCGATGGTCACGACACGGCCGAGACGCTCGGTGAACAGGGCCGCCAGCACCCGCGGCACGGGATCGCGCGGGATCTCTCCCATGTCGATCCAACGCCGCACCCGGGAGGTGTCGGTCGACAGCTGGGGGTGGCCCATGGCCGCCGCCTGCTTGTTGACCAGCCTCGCGAGTTCGCCCTTGGACCAGCCGGCCAGGCCGAACAGGTCCGATAGGCGGGTGTTGGGTTGTCCGCTCACGTCAAGCCCCCAGGTTCTCGGCTGACTTGACAGTAGTCCCGCGGAGGTTGCCGGGCGACTATTCGCCACGGTTCGCCAGGGTCCGCCAGATGGTGTGCCACTGGGCATCGGGTGTCAGGTAGGAATGCGCCACCCCGACCCGGTTCGCTTCCTGGTCCTTCACAGGGTCCCCAGTGTTTCCGGGTGTCACGGACGCATTCCCCAGGGTGCGCCCGGGTGACCGGGCCGGGTTGCGCGCAAGGCTTGAAGGCAGGCACCGCAGGCACACGAAGGGATCTGTATCTCCCATGTACGCAGCCTCGTCCTCCGTGTCCGCCCCGCCCCGGCCGCTGCGCGCCCGTCCGGCGGGCGGCGGACCCTACCTCGACCCGGCGGCGCGGCCGGGCGGCCCCGTGCTCGGCGCGGGCCGGCCCCGGCGGATCCCGGGCCAGCCCGGTACCCAACCGCTCAGCGGGAGACTCGACTTGTCCGGCCCCCAGGGCGCGCAGCTGCGCACCGCGCTCGCCTCGGTGCACCGGATCTGCCCGGAGTTCGCTCCGGTGCAGGTGCTCCGGCGCAGCGGGCGCTCCGTCCTGCTCGTCGGGACGACAGGCCGCAGCACCGCCGTCGCCAAGTGTCTGCTGGACCACTCGCCCGCCTGGGCCGAGCGGTACCGCCATGAAATAGCCGCATACCGCTCGTTCGTCCGGCACCGGCCTCCGGTCCGTGTGCCCCGGCTGATCGCGGCGGACCCGGACAACTGCACGCTGGTGATCGAGCGCATGCCGGGCCGGGTGGCCGCGTTCCAGCGGCATCCGGTGGAGGCGCCGCCGCGCGCCGACATCCGAACCGCGCTGGGCGCGGTCTGCCGGGTGAACGCCTGGCGACCCCCGGCGGGCCTGTTCGACATGCCGCTGGACTACGGCGCCCGGATCTCCCGGTATCACGAGCTGGGCCTGCTCACCGACCGGGACCTCGGCGACCTGCAGAAGCTGCTGCACGGCATCGCCCACGAGGTGGGCCGGCACGGCATGCTCCAGTTCTGCCACGGCGACGCCCTGCTCTCGAACATCCTGCTCTCACCGGCCGGTCCAGTGCTGGTGGACTGGGAGCACGCGGGCTGGTACCTGCCGGGCTACGACCTGGCGACGCTGTGGCTGGTGCTCGGGGACGCGCCGGTGGCCCGCCGGCAGATCAGCCAGATCGCCCAGTCGGCGGGCCCGGCCTCCCGGGACGCCTTCCTGGTGAACCTGATGCTCCTGCTGACCCGGGAGATCCGGACGTACGAGACGGCGGTACAGCGTTCGATGCACGATCCGGCCCCGGCGGCTCCGGGTACGGCCCATCCGGCTGCTGCGCCGTCCGGCGAGGAACAGCGGCTACTGCTCAGGCGGCTGCACGACGACTGCCAGATGGCCCGCCGGGCCGTCCGCGCGGCGGTCGGCACCCGCTGACGGGGACGAAGGTCCGCGGCGCGCCCGGAGCGACGGCGCACCGCGGACCTTCGTGTGTCCGGGGCGGTACGCCGACCGTGGCCACTGGTGTATTCCAGTGACGCCCCGCAGGCCCGCCCACCGCCGCCGCGAAACTCGCCGGAACCCCTCCGTGACGTGGGAAATCAACGTCCTGAAGGCATCATTGACGGATCGTCGGCAAGCGGGTACCACTGACCCAGCTCGGCGCCGAACGCCCCGCCAAGCCCGCCCGTCACAGGAGGCCGCATTGCGAGGTTCCGCCACCGATCCCACGTCCGCCCCCGGCCACAGACATCTGCGGCGAGCCGCCGCCCCGCTCGCCACCGCGGCCCTGTTGCTGCCGCTGCTCGGCGCGGCTCCCGCCCCGAGCGCCACGGACTCCTCCGCGAGCCGGCTCCAGCACGCGTTCGCCTCCGCGGCGGCCGAGTACCACGTGCCGCAGAGCGTCCTGCTGGCCGTCTCCTACCTCCAGTCCCGCTGGGACTGGCACGCCGGCGCGCCCAGCGTGTCCGGCGGCTACGGCCCGATGCACCTCACCGATGCCCGGACCGCGATCGCGACGACCGAGCACTTCGCCGAGGGCACCGAGGACGCCCGCGGCGACAGCGCCCGCCCCGCAGTGCACCCGTCCGTGAAGGCGCCGGCCCGGTCCGCGCTCCCGGCCCGTCTGAAGACCCTGC
Organism: Streptomyces sp. NPDC004561; assembly: GCF_053602155.1. NCBI lineage: Bacteria > Bacillati > Actinomycetota > Actinomycetes > Kitasatosporales > Streptomycetaceae > Streptomyces > Streptomyces sp. NPDC004561. The sequence continues at coordinate 2,983 of NZ_JBSGDB010000154.1, read as the reverse complement.
CGAGGGCCGCGCGGCTGACCGGCCTCCCGGCCGCCCGGCTGCGCACCGACCCGGCGGCGAACGTGACCGGCGGTGCGGCCCTGCTCGCCGCCGCGCAGAAGCAGCTGGGCGAGCCGCTGAGCACCGACCCGGCCGCCTGGTACGGCGCGGTGGCGCGCTTCTCCGGCGCCGACGACAAGGCGACCGCGGCGGCGTACGCGAACGACGTGTACGACGTGCTGCGCACCGGCGAGCAGCGCACCACGGACGCCGGCCAGCAGGTCACGCTCGCGGCCCAGCCGCGGCTGACGGCCGACACCGCCCAGCTGGGGCGTGCCGGGCTGCGCGCGCTGCCCACGGACGGCGTCGAGTGCCCGCGCTCGGTGTCCTGCGAGGCCGTCTGGGCGCCGTACGCCGAGTTCGGGAACGGCGACTACGGCAACCACGACCTCGGTGACCGCCCGGTGTCGCAGAACATCAAGTACATCGTCATCCATGACACGGAGGGCGCCTGGGACGGGGTGATGAACCTGATCCAGGACCCGACGTACGTGTCGTGGAACTACACCGTCCGCTCCACCGACGGTCTGATCGCCCAGCACGTCAAGGCGAAGGACGTGGCTTGGCACGCCGGCAACTGGGACATCAACGCCCGGTCGATCGGCATCGAGCACGAGGGCTTCCTCGCCAACCCGGACGCCTGGTACACGGAGGCGATGTACCGGTCCTCGGCGCGGCTGGTGAGGTACCTGTCCCGGCAGTACGACATCCCGCTGGACCGGCAGCACGTCCTGGGCCACGACAACGTGCCCGGCCCGACCGCCTCGACCATCCCGGGCATGCACACCGACCCCGGGCCGTACTGGGACTGGCGGCACTACTTCCAGCTGCTGGGCCACCCCTTCAGGCGCACCGCCGGCGAGGGCGGCGGACTCGTGACGATCCTGCCGGACTACTCCGCGAACCAGCCCGCGTACACCGGCTGCACCACTGCGGGTGAGCCGTGTACGGCACACGGCTCCAGCGAGGTGCGGCTGTACTCGGACCACGACGTGAACGCGCCGCTGATCAACGACATCGGTCTGAGGAAGGCCCCGACGATCGATGTGAACGACCTGTCCTCCCGGGTCTCCACCGGCCAGCAGTACGCGGTCGCGGACCGCTGGGGCGACTGGACGGCCATCTGGTACCTGGGCCAGAAGGCCTGGTTCGAGAACCCGCGCGGGGCGCGTACGGCCGTTCCGGCGAAGGGCCTGGTGGTGACCCCCAGGGACGGCCTCGCCGGCATCCCGGTGTACGGCCGTGCCTACCCGGAGAAGGAGGCGTACCCGGCGGGCGTCCCCGCCCAGTCCGTGGTGCCCCTGCCGTACACGATCCCGGCCGGGCAGAGGTACGTGGTCGGCGACGAGGTGCCGGGCCAGTACTACTACGCGGTCACCTTCACCCCCGACTCGCACCGGGTCGTGGTGGGCAAGGACCTGTACTACGAGATCCAGTACGGCCACCGGGTCGAGTTCGTCCGCGCCGCGGACGTGACCGTCGAGGGTTCGGCCGGATAGGCGAGGCGGTGCCTCAGCCCTGCTGGAAAAGCTCCGCCGGGAGCGGCTTCAGCAGGGCGTACAGGTCGTCCGTGATGGGGCGGTCCCAGGCGGCGATGGTCACGAGGACGCCGTCGCTGCGGTCGAACTGCACGCAGGAGATCCGGGTCTCGGACAGCTTCAGGCGCCGCACGATCAGGAGGTTGTCGCCCTGGAGGACGGGGGTGTCCTCGGTGCCGACGACGGTGACCTCCTCGTCGTTCTCCAGCGCCAGCAGCAGCTGGCCCACCTCGAAGGGGATCTCGCCCTCGGCGACCTCGCGGGCCGGGGAGCCCTCCGGCAGATTGCCGATGATCATCGCGGGGCCGCGGCCGCCGAAGAGGTCGTAGCGCAGGAAGACACCCTGGCAGGTGCCGTCGGGGGCGGGCAGCAGACCCGCGCCCAGATTGCCCGGCCAGTCGCCCGGATCCATGGCCAGCACGTCGAAGTCGGGTCCCGCAGGGGTGGCGCTGCGGCGGCGGAGGAACGACATGCGGCCATGGTACGTGCCCGGCGTCCGCTGGGTGACCTGCGGGCGTCCGGTGGGGCGGCGGGCGATCAGCTCGGGGGGCGGCCGACGAGAAGGACGGCCGGACCGCCGCGGGAGCCCGTGATCGGGGGGCGGGGGGCCGTCCCGGTACCGCGAGCGGCGACGGGGCCCGCCGCGTGCAGACGTACGCGCGGCTGGGGGGCACCACAGCCCCGTGCATGGCAGGCGGCGAGGTGGGGCGTGTCCGACGCACCAGGTCGGGCCCGTCAGTCCTCCGGTGGCCGGGGCGGGACCACCGCGACGGGGCTCGCCGCGTGCAGGAGTACGGCCTGGGTGACGGAGCCCATCATGCGGGCCGGGGCGAGCAGCCGCCGCCGGTGCCGGCCGACGACGACCAGTTCGGCGTCCTTGGAGGCGGCGACGAGGTGCCCGGCCGCGTCGCCGGGCAGCGCGGCGGCGTCGGCGCGGACGCCGGGATGCTGTTCGCGGTGCGGGGCGAGGAAGCCCTCGGCGAGGACCCGCGTCTCGTTCTCCACGGCCTCCTGGTCGACCATGGGCGGGACCAGCTGGCCCGGCGCGGACCAGGTCTGCACGGGCCAGGGGTAGGCGGCGATCACCTGTACCCGCGCCTCGCGCCGGGCGGCCTCTTCGAAGGCGAAGGCGAGGACGGCCTCGTCGGGGCTGTCGGCGTGCAGGCCCACGACCACCCGGGGCCCGGGCTCGGCCGGCCCCTCGCCGTGGACCTCCCGGCCGGGGCGGGGCACGATGACGACCGGGCACTCGGCGTCCCGCGCGACGGCGAGGCCGTTGGAGCCGAGCAGCAGGCTGGCGAAGCCGCCGCGCCCCCGGGAGCCGAGGACCAACAGCTCGGCGTCCGTGCCGAGTTCGGGCAGGACCGCGCCCGGTACGCCCTCTAGGGCGACGTACTCCACGGCGG
>NZ_JBSGDB010000153.1:0-18212 GCF_053602155.1 Streptomyces sp. NPDC004561 | reverse complement strand
GCAACAGGTCGAGCAGGTAACGGCGACCGGACAGCATGAGCACACCCCCTCTTGGGCTGACGTGATCAACCTAGGGCACGTCACTGACAGCGCAGCGAACTCGCCGCTGCGCGGCTCCGCGCCAAGGATGAACCAACCCCGCCCTGAAGGACGGGGCTTGCGCTCAAGAGATCCGGTCAAGCATCTCCTGCCGGACCGACGCTCTAGCCCGCTTCTAGGCCGAGCTGGTCAACTTGGGGCAATGCATGGGATGAACGAGGACCGGTTCCCTTCTCGGTAAGAGCAAAACCGGCCGAAGCCTCACGCTGATCCAGGAGACGAATTCGACCTACCGTCGCATCGGTACTGATAGTCCAGTTCCAATTAATTCACACAGGCGAGAGTCAGGCGATGTGTCGGATATTTGGTCACTTTAATGGCGTGGTGACCCCACGCGAACTCCAGGCGGTCGGTGCGCTTCAGCGGCACGGTGGCCCCGATGGCCAGGGCAGCGTGCACGACGCGATGTGGTCCGTCGGGAACAACCGGCTGGCCATTATGGATCTGGACGGCGGCCGGCAGCCGTACGAGCTGCTGGACGGTCGAATAAGAATCGTCTTCAACGGAGAGATCTACAACCACGACGAGCTTCGGCAGCGGCTGCGCGCGCGGGGTTACACCTTTCCCGATCGCTGCGACGGTTCGATCCTTCCGGCGCTGTACGACGTGTACGGCGACGGCTTCACCGAGCACTTGGACGGCATGTACGCGATCGCCGTCCTCGACCAGCGCGCCGAGCCACGGCTCGTGCTCGCCACCGATCACGTGGGCATGAAGCCGTTGTACTACCGGTGGGATCCGGCATCGGGAGCGCTTCACTTCTCCTCGGAGATCCCCGCCCTGCTCGCGTTCGACGCGGTGTCGAGCACCGCCTGGGCGCCGGGTCTGGAGGCGTACCTCGCGACCAAGACGCCCTTCGGCGAGCAGACGATGTTCGCCGACATCAAGGTGCTGCCGCCGGCGACCACAGCGGTCTGCGACCGGGTCTCGGGGTTGCGCGTCCTGCGTCGGAACCCGCCCCGGCCCGGCCCGTTGCCCGGCGACGACACACCCGGCCGACTGCGCGCGATGCTTCGGAACGAGGTGAGCCGGCTGCGGGTGGCCGACGTCCCGCTCGCCTCGATCACGTCCGGCGGGCTCGACTCCGGCCTGGTCACGGCATTCGCCGCAGAGGACGGCAGCGACCTTCACACCTTCAATCTCGCCTACAAGGGCTCCTGGCCCGGGGACGAGCGGCGGTACGCACGCCAGATCGCGGAGCGGACCGGGGCGGTCTACCACCAGGTGGAGATCGATCCGGCCACCTTCCCCGACCTGATGGCGGACGTCGTGTGGCACCTGGGCCAGCCGAACGCCGACCCGATCACGCTCAGCACCTATGCCCTGTTCCGCGCCGTACGGGACGCCGGCTTCAAGGTCGCGCTGACCGGCGACGGCGCGGACGAGGTCTTCGGCGGCTACGACCGGATGCGGGCGGCGGCGGGGGCCCCCGGCAAGTGGTCCTCAACCTACGCGGACGCCCTCGCCGTCGCCCCCGCGCGGCTGAGAGACCGGCTCTACACCAAGGACTACGCCGCCGAGGTGGACCTGACGGCACAGCTTCCCGAGAGGGCGAGCCATCTCCTTCGCGACGACGGCGACGATCGGTTGGGACGGATCACCGCTTTCGAGCTGGAGTACCGCCTGCCCGCGTACCATCTGCGCCGCGTGGATCACCTGAGCATGGCGCACTCGGTCGAGGTGCGGCTGCCGTACTGCCAACGCGACATCGTCGCCTTCGGCCGGGCGTTGCCCGACCACCTGCGCATCAGCGGCGGGCGGGTGAAGCGGGCGCTCTACGCCGCCGCCTCCGGACTGCTGCCGCAGGACGTCCTGAACCGCCCGAAGCAGCCCTTCACGTTGCCTGTCACCGCGATGCTCGCCCCTGGGCGGCCGCTGTGGGACTTCGCCCAGGACATGCTGGGCGCGAGCCGGCTGCGCTCCGCGGGCCAGGTCGAACCCGGCGCCGTACGGGACCTGTTCAAAGCCCAGGCCGACCGCCCGGACGACACCGCGGCGCTGACGATATGGGCGCTGCTGGTGCACGAAGTCTGGCGGGAGCAGTTCCGGCCGGGCGCCCGGGTGGGGGCCGCGATGGGGGCGATGGTCGCATGATGGGTCACGTCGCCTACGCGACCGGGAGCCCCTGCCCCACACTCGTCCTCGACGCGCGGCAGTTCCCGAGAGAGCGGGGTCCGCTCCTCGGGGCCCTCACCGAGGTCCGCCGGCGGATGGTGCAGGCCGGCGGGGCGCACATCCTCAAGATCGCGCTGATCGAGCCTTCGTCGCATCCGCTGTTCGATCTCGACTACCGCTTCATCCAGGCGCTGCCGGACGATGTGGCGCGGTTCGATCTGCGCGGATCGTGCGGCCACTCCGTGCTGTGCTCCGTGATGGCCGCCGGGCGGTCCGGGATGCTCCCCCGGCAGGGCCCCGGGGACCGGGTCCGGGTGAACGTCCTCAACAACGGCGATCACCTCGTGTGCGAGATCGAGGAGGCCGACCGGGAGACCGCCCGGTGCACGATGTACTTCCTGCACACGCCCCCGGTCCCGGTGGCAGGTCTGCTGCTGCGCGGCGAGCCGCAGACGATCCTCGACCTGGACGACGAGAAGGTGACCGCCTCCCTGGTCTCCTCCGGCAATCCCTACGTCTTCGTCGGGGCCCGGGAAGCCGGGGTGACCGACTCCGCGGAACTGTTCGCCGGGGGGCCCGACCTGTTCGACCGGCTGGAACGGATCCGCGGGGCGGCGGCCCGGTTGCTCGACTGGCCGCCCGACAGCGTGTTCCCCAAGATCGCGGTGGTGGTTCCCGACGGAGCCGGCCGGATAGCGGCTCGGGCCGTGACCGTGCCCGGCTGGCATCCCACGCTGGCGCTGACCGGCGCGGTCTGTCTGGGGGCGGCGAGTTGCATCCCGGAGACGATTCCATGGCTCGCGGCACGAGAAGTGGGATGTCTCGGCGGGCAGGTGGACATCCGAACCACCGGCGGAAGCACGGCGGTCACCGCCACCACCCGGATCGGTGACGGACGAACCGAACTCGCCTGGGTCGCCGTGGGCAACAAGACCGTCCGGTACCAGGGCCCGTTCTTCCCCGAATCGCTCATCACTTTCCAACCCAGGGAGTTCGGAGAATGTCTGTCGCTACCAGCCTGATTCGCAAAGAGGACGTCGTCCGCACGGTCGGGCCCACCCTCGCGCCGCCGATCCTGGACATGTTGCGCGAGTCCGATGCTCAAACCGCCGTCGTCGGCAAGCCCGACGAGTCGGTGCTGTCGAAGCTGCGGGCTTCGGGACTGCTCGCCACCGCCGTCCCGGAGGCGTACGGAGGCGCCGGGGGTGACGCCGCGGCTGTCAACCGGGTGGTGGAGCAGGTGGCGACGGTGAACCCGTCCGTGGCGATCATCTTGTTCCAGCATTTCGCGGTGTGCGCGCGAATCGACGAATGGGGCACCGACGAGCAGAAGGCCAAATACCTGCCGGCTTTGGCCTCGGGCGAGTTCCTCGCCGCTTCGGCGTGGAGCGAGACAGGGGCCGGTGCCGCCAAGAAGCGGCTGGCTTCCACCGCCGAGCGACTCCCGGGCGACCGATGGCTGCTGAGCGGCGCGAAGGCGTTCACCACCGGCGCCGGTGTCGCGGACCTCTACCTCGTGCTCGTGCAGACGTCGCAGGCACAGGACGACCCACACAGCAGCTACGGCTCGGCCGGCCAGACCTTCTTCCTCGTACGCGGCGACAACCCCGGACTGATCCCCGATCTGAGCCTGGAACTGGTCGGCATGCGCGGATCCGCGACGGGCTTCGTCCAACTCCGCGACTGCGAGGTCACCGACGACGACCGCCTGGGACCGCTCGGACACGCGACGGCCATCATCGCCGGCGTGCGGGAGAGCGGCGCGACGCTCGGCGCGGTGTCGATCGGCATCGCCCAGGCGGTGTACGACCTCGCCGCCCAACACCGCGCCCGTCTCGACGCGGCACGGGCCCAGACCGTCCGGCACCAGATGGTCGCGCTCAGCACGCTGCTGGAGTCGGGGCGCGCCTTCGTCGTGCGCGCGGGCCACCGATCGTCGGACGATCCGGGCCGGACCACGCTGCAGGCCAAGCTGCACGCCTCCGCCGCCGCCGAGCAGATATGCCTCGAGGTCTCCCGCATGCTCGGGTCGGCCGGCTACGTCGTCGATCACCGGCTGAACCGGCTGATCGCCGATGCCCGGGCGGTCGCCCTGATGGGCCCGACCAACGACCTGTGCCGAGAGTTGGTGGCGGAGTCATGGGAGAGCTGAGCCGGGAACGTGCCGATCTCGTAGTGACCGGGCGCATCGTCACGCCAACGGGCGTGCGGCCGGGCGCGGTTGCCGTGTCCGCGGGCCGAATCGACGCCATCACCGACATCGACGAGGCCGATCCGGCAGTGCCCCGGCTCGACGCCGGCGACGCTTACGTCCTGCCCGGGCTGATCGACTCACATGTGCACTTCCGCACGCCGGGCCTGGAGCACAAGGAGGACTGGGAGCATGCCGGCCGGGCCGCCGTGGCGGGTGGCGTCACCACCGTCATCGACATGCCGAACACGAAGCCTCCGGGATTGACGCCGGACGCGATAGCGGCGAAGGCCGCGTTGGTGGCCGGGTCGTCGCTGGTCGACTACCGGTTCCATCTGGGCGCCGACCCGGACCACCCCGAACTGCTCGCCGACCTCGACCCCGCGATCGCCACCAGCGCCAAGGTCTTCATGGCCGGGCACCAGACCGCGCCGACGGTCGTGCGGGACCGGGACCAGCTGGAGAGGATCTTCGCCGCCGCCGCTGCCGGCGGCGTGCAGCTCGTGCTGCACGCCGAGCGGGACACCCTGTTCACGCTGCTCGACGACGCGCGGGGGCGGCTTCGGGACTACACCGCCTACGAACGGTCACGGCCGCGCAGCGGCGGAATCGCGGCCGTGGCCGATGTCATCGAGCTGGTGCGCCGGTACGGAACGCAGGCGCACATCCTGCACGTGTCCAGCGCGGAGGAGGTCGACCTGCTCGCGGCCGCGCACGCCGACGGGCTGCCCCTCACCTTCGAAGTGACCTCGCACCACCTGTCGTTCACCGACCACGACACGCTGCGGACCGGAGCCCGTACCCGCCTGGCGCCGGCCATCCGCTCCGCAGCCGACCAGGACCGACTCTGGACGGCCTTGCGCCGCGGCGAGGTCGCCACCCTGGGCAGCGACCACGCTCCGCACACCATGGCGGAGAAGCTCCTGCCGATCCCGGACGCTCCGCCCGGGATCCCCGGCGTGCAGGAGCTCGCCGTCGCCGTCTGGACCGGGATGCGCCGACGGTGGCTCGACGAATCCTCCGACGTGGCGATCATGCGACTCGTCGACCACCTGGCGGCCAGGCCGGCAGCGCTTTTCCGGCTGCCGGGCAAGGGCCGCCTGGAGCCGGGCGCCGACGCGGACATGACGATCTTCGGCCCGGAAGATCCGTGGATGCTTTCCGCGCACGACGTATACGCCAAATGCGGCTGGTCGGCCTATGAGGGATGGACGATGGCCGGCAAGGTGCTGACCACGATCAGGGCGGGAGAGGTGGTCTGGGACGCGGGCGACCGGAGCTTCGGCAGCCCCACCGGACGCTGGCTTCCGGCCGAGATGCCGCGGCGACCGCTCACAACAAAGAGCGCCCGCCCATGACCCGCACCTTCGAAACGTACTACTGGGACGGGCCGGTGGTGCCGGGTCACGGGGCCGTCGGGCGCCCCCGACAGGTGCTGTGACCGCATAGGTTCGCCGTGTTGGTGGTGGTGGCGGTTGGCTGTGCGGTGACGCCCGATCAAGGTGGTCCCGTTCGGCGTCTTCGTGCAGGTCGCCGACGGCATTGAGGGACTGGTCCACCTACGAGAGCTCACAACCCGGTGAACCTGTGCGGTCGCAGCACTAGGTTCGTGGGGTGTTCCCAAAGTGGTCCGACGGGCCGGGGACCGTCGTGGCGCGCAGCAGGCCGCGCACGATGGTGATCCGGCGGTCCGCTTCCTGCTCGGACGCGGCGTCGATCACGACATGGCCGTGCCGGCTTCCGGAGTTCCTGATCTCTGGGACCGTGTCGCCCGGTGTGAAGGGGAACTTCAGCTCGTGCACGAAGGGGAGGGCACGGATGGCGTCCAGCCCCTCCACGGATACGAGCCGTCCGGGACGGAGCTGGAAGAAGGAGACGCACCCCACCCGGTGGGCGGTGTCGACCTGGACCGGTTTGCCGACGAGCGCGCGGAAGATGGCCGCCTCGATGTCGAACCCGGAGGCGAGCGCGATGGCTCGATGGATCCGGTCGCCCGGGGCGCGGGTCTGCGACTCGACGATCCTTGGACCGTCCGGCGTCAGGATGACCTCCGTGTGCGCCGGGCCGAACCGGTATCCGGTCTCGTTCAGGAACCGGAGGACCAGGTCGGTGACTGCCGCCCGAGCGGGTTCGGCCATGGACGCGGGGTGTACGTGCCCGATCTCGGTGAAGCCGGGCGGCGGCGTCTTCCGCTTGGCGGTGACGCCCACGAGGTGGTGGGATCCCTGCGCGGTCAGCGTCTCGACGCTGAACTCGGGCCCGCGCAGGTACTCCTCAAGCAGCACGGGACCCGCATAGCCCTGGTCGGCGAGCTGCTCCTCCCAGTCGTCCATGTCCCGCGCCTCGTGGATGAGCCGTACGCCGCGGCTGCCGGAGAGAAGGGCCGGCTTGGCCACGACGGGCAGCTCGAACTCCGGCAACAGCGCCCGGGCCTCCCCCGCTGATTCGGCCACGGTGGCCCGCACCGGCGAGAGACCGCGCTCGCGCAGCAGTTGGCGCATCGCCGTCTTGTCGTTGATGACGCGCAGCGCCGCCGGTGGATTCGGGGCGAGCCCCAGCGCGTGCGCCTCCTCACAGACGGGTAGCTGGGTGTCCTCGTTGCCCAGGTGCAGAACATGGGAGACACCCAGCCGCGTGGCCGTCTCGGCCACCAACCGGCGCAGCCCGGCGACGTCCCGGAAGTCGGTGAACAGGAGTTCCTCGGAGTACCGCGCGACCTCGTCCCGGTGGTCCTGCGGGATGCGGTCCGGGTCCCAGATGGAGAAGACCCGAAGGCCCTCCTCGGTGGCCTTGCGCACGTACGCCCGCCACGGCATCACCATGAGGATCTTGTCTGTCATCGCTGCGCTCCATTCACTTGCGCGGTGAGCGGGCCGCCGTCCGTCGTGCGGATCTCGATGCCGCCGGCGACGATGTTCGGTGCCTGCGGCTTGCCGCGTCGGCGGGTGGGTGCGGCGTTCGCCTCGCCGACCGTACTCATGGCTTCTGCGCGCCTTCCTGGGCGACGAGGGCGTGCGGTGCGGCTGCGTGCGCGTCACGCACGCGGAAGAGCGACCGGTAGAGGAGCATCGCGCCGATTCCGAAGAGCCCGAACAGTACGCTCATCCCGGCCGCCGGGATCAGCACGCCGATGGTCACGCAGAGCGAGCCGACGATCATCCCCAGCTGCACGTTGATCTGGTACACGGCCATGTACCTGCTCCGGTCCTCGGCGGGCACCAGATCGGCCAGCAGGACCTGCCGGATCGGCACCGACATGATCTCGCCGATGGTGAGCACCACCGCGGCCACGAGCAGGAGCCAGGGGGCGTTGCTCGCCCCCCACACCATGTATCCGGCCGTGAAGAGGCCGATGCCGCCGAAGATGCGCTGCCGGTCGGACAGGCGGCGGAACAGCCACGCGGCGAACAGCGCCAGGCAGACCACGATGAGGGTGTTCGCCGCCCGGAGGATGCCGAGCATCTCGACGCCGTTGACGGTCGGCCGCCACCCGCCGATGTCGAGGAGCTGCTGCCGGCCGAACTCATTGCTGAGGCGCACGGCGATGTAGTACGAGATCTGGATCTCAACGCTGCGGATCAGGAGGGCGGACAGGATCAGGCGGGCGAGGACGCTGTCGCGCAACGCCGTTGCGTAGCCGTCCAGCAGTGTCTTCAGCCATCCGCGGTCCTGGACCTCGACCGTGTGGCCGCGCGGTGCGGTCTCGCTGATCGCGACCAGGGTGATGAGTGCGATGACGCTCGCCAGCACGGCGGCGCCGGCAAGGAGATAGAAGAAGTGCCGTCCGTAGACGAAGCCGCCCACGAGGGAACCCATGAGGAACGCCACGTTGATCGACCAGTAGTTGATCGTGTAGATCTGCGCACGCGTCTCCGGGGTGGATACGTCCACCATCATCGCGTCGTTGGCGGGTACCGCGATGCCGAAGAGGCTGGTGCTGAGCAGGTAGCAGCAGAAGGTCGCGGTTCCCGAGTGCCACCATGGGGAGTTCGCCAGGGCGAGCAGTACGAGGGCCGCGGCGCTGCAGGTCTCGCCGAGCAGGAGGGTGGGGCGCCGGCCGAGGGTGTCGGACAGGTGGCCGCCGGCGAACGTACACCCGACGACGGCGACGGCGATCGCGAGGGTCATGAGTCCCGCCGTCGCCGCGCCGTACAGGTGCGAGAAGTGGATCACCATCAGCGGGGCGAGCATGATGTCCAGGAATTTGCGGACGAACCCGACTCCGATGCGCAGCTTCAAGTTCCGGTGTACGTCGGCGGTGATCATGTATACCTCGAAATCCTGATCGGACGGCAGATGGAGCCGGCGTCCGAGGCCGCTGTCAGCCGACCGGACATGCCGTTCAGCCGACCTGGCCCGCGGCCGGACGGGACATGGGAAGCGAACGCAGATCCGGCAGCGCGAGCAGGATCGGCGGATCGGTCGGCCTGCTCGGTCGCAAGCGCATCGACACGCGAAGGGCCGTACGAGTCCCGACCGTCACCGAATCGCGCCGGTCCACGAACAGCGGCTGGTGGGTGCGTTGGTCCAGGCCGGTGGCACGCGCGGCCGCGACGGCGTGGACGAACCACGTGCCGGGCGGGACGTTCGGCAATACGCAGCGCAAGGGGTGGTCGTCGGCCGCATCGACGATCGTCGCGGCGACGGGCGGGCTCTGGAGGATGGGGGACGGGAAGATCCCTACGTACACCCGCAGGCCTGAGCACCCGCCGGGAAAGGAAATCGTCACGGCCGCCGTGCCGCGTGACGAATGCACGTTGTTCTCCGGCGGGAGGAGATCGAGTACGGTGCCCTCCCCGAGGTGGCGGAACTGGCTCGGTGGCATGCCGACACTCTGTGTGAAGTAGTTCGTGAACGACCCCAGGCTCTGGTATCCAACGGCGGACGAGATGTCCGTGATGGTCCTCGAGGTGTTGATCAGCAGGCGCTTCGCCTGATGGATGCGTACCGCGGAGAGAAACCGGCCAGGGGTGACTCCGGTGATGTCCCGGAATGTTCGGGCGAAGTGGAAGCGGCTGAGCAGGGCGCTCTTCGAGAGCTCGTCCAGCGAGATCGGCTCGCTGTACCTCTCCCAGATGTACTCGATTGCCCGTTCTATAGATTCACGGGTGGCGCCGTCGTGGGTCTCGGGTGCTGCCCGGCATCTGGCTGCTGTCACGACCGATATTCTGCGCCGCCGCAATCTCGCTCCGGTCGAGCACGGCTCGAGCAGCGCTCGAAGCGGGATGGGACGGCTGCGGCAAGCCGGGTGTCAGCAATATGGGATATGGCTTGTCCTTTTCGCCCGGCGCATGCTGTGAAGCATGCGAGGCGCCCGTCATCCCCGCCGGCGGAAGCTGCCGGTGTGAACGAGACGGCGGAGAGGAATTCCAATGGACGAGGTCCGGAAGATTTTGGCGCCGGTAGTGGACGCACTACTGAAGCCGTTCAGCCAGGTCCCCGAAACCGAGCTGCAGAGCATGGCCGCCATCCACGAACGATATCCAGGGCTGGCCAGATTCCGTGAGCGGCTCGGAAATACGCCGCTCATCGAGGTCCCGTCGAAGCCCGGTGGCGCGACCATTCTCGCGAAGTGCGAATGGGGAAACCCGGCGGGCTCGGTAAAGGATCGCGTGGCCTACGCGCTGGTCTGTGATGCCGTCAGGCGCCACGGAGACCGGCCGGCAGAGGATCTTCGGCTGGTGGAGTACTCGGGCGGGAACCTGGGTCTGGCGCTGTCGTATCTGTGCGCGGAAGCGGAAATCCCCCTGCGTCTGGTCGTGGCGTCGTTCACGTCGGAGAGCGTGCTGGACACGCTGCGGTCCCGCGGGACCACGGTGGACATCGCCCCGCAGGAGGAGGGCTTCCTCGGCACGATCAGGCAGGCGCTGCGGATCGCGGACGGAGACGGCTCCTGGCAGCTTCTGTTCCAGCACGTCAACCCCGCCAACCTGACCATCCATCAGGCGACCACGGGCACAGAGATCGTGAAACAGCTGGACGGCCGCAAGCCGCACACCTGGGTTGCCGCCATCGGTACGGGCGGGACCCTCATCGGCGTGCTGAACATGCTGCGCACCATCAGTCCTGGCGTCCGGGCGGTGGGCGTCACGCCGGCGGAATCCCCCTACGGGCACGGCGGGGCTCCGGCCACCCCCCAGGGACTGTGCGGCACCGGTGGACTCGGATACGGCCTCAAACAGCCGTTCGTGAAGGCGTACGAGGACGACGTCGCCGCGCACTACCAAGTCTCCTATCCGGAAGCACTCGAGGGTGCCGCGGAATTCTTCAGCCTGACCGGCACCCGGATCGGCACGTCCGCCTCGGCGAACTGGCTGGTCGCGCGCAAGATCGCCGCAGAGCTGCCCCCCGACGAGCTGGTGGTCACCATGTTCGCCGACGCCGGAAACCCCGAGCAGTGGAAAGCGATAGGGAAATGACCACGCCCGCGGGACCACCGGCGAGGCCCGAGCACGTCCTGGAGCAGTTCCGGGACCTTGCGGTCGGCCCGACCAGGTTCATGACCGTGTACGCCTGCTACGAGCTCGGGATCCTGGACCATCTCCGGAAAAATGACGGTACCGGGGTGTCGGCCGCACAGATAGCCGCGGTGGCCGGCGTCCGGCCGGACGCCGTCGAGCAACTGCTGCACCTGCTCGTCAAGGAAGACTTCGTCACATACGACGAGAGCACCGGCGGCTACCGGGCCGGCGGCCTCGCCCGCCTCTCCGATGACGAGTTCGCCCGGGCCATGCGCCTGATGACCATGATCAAAGAGGTCTGCCTGCGGCAGCTCTACTACCTGGCCGACAGCGTGCGGACGGGAACGGTGGTGGGCCTGGAGAAGATCTTCGGGTTCCACGGCAACCTCTACGAGGCGTGCGCCGAACACGATGAGCTCCGCGCCGCATGGTCCGCCATGATGGACCAGACGACCTCCCTCATCGACCCATGGTTCTTCGAGAACGTCGACATCGAGCACGGCAGCAGGGTCCTCGACCTGGCGGGGCATACTGGACTGGGCGCGATCCTGACGTGCAAGCACAATCCGGAGAAGAACCTGCAGGTAGCCTGCTTCGATTTCCCGGAGAAGCAGGACGACGCGCTGGAGAACTTCCGCGCGCACGGTGTCGAGGACTCCTGCTCCTTCATCGGCGGCGACGTGTACGACGGCCTTCCCAAGGGCTTTGAAGTCGTCCTGGTAAAGCACTTCCTGGATCAGCTCGGCAAGGAAAACGTATTCCGGGTGCTTCGCGCCGTGTACGAGTGCCTGGAGCCCGGCGGCCGGATCTACGCCCTGGTCCCGACCTACCCGGAGGACGTGAAGGACTCGAGCCAGGCAGACTTCTTTCCGGCATATTTCCTCGGCTGCAGCACGGCCGAGGGCGGTCCGCAGAAGGTCTCCACCTACAAGCGGTGGATGGAGGAATGCGGTTTCACCGCCATAGAGATGATCACTCACGAGGCGGACAAGCGGCCTCCCGAGATGATCCATGTGCACACTATTCTGTGCGGAGTAAAGGAATAGTCGGTGAAAAAACGCATCCTGCTGGTGCACAGCAAGGGCGGTCCACCCGTTGATTTCGCGCTGCCCCGGCTGGCCGCCCGGGGAGAGGTCCACGTACTCGCACTCCGCCCGCTGCCGGCCGGGGCCGAGGCGTTCTGCGCCTCCGTCACTCCCGCCCATGAGCGGCGACTGAAGGGGAACGAGCTGGTCGACGCGATCGTCGAGGCGGCTGTCCGCGTCGGTGCGGACGCGCTGTGCGGCCTGTCGGAGTACACGGTGGTCCCGGTGGCGCTGGCGGCCGACCGGCTGGGCCTTCCCGGCCCGGGTCCGGGGGCGGCGTCATCGCGCGACAAGCGACTGATGCGGGCCGCGTGGGACAGGGCCGGGGTGCCGCAACCGGCGTACCGGACGGTGGCTTCGGCGGCGGACCTGCGCCAGGCGTTCCACGAGTTACGGCCGCCGCTGTTGCTGAAGTCGGCCTGGGGCGCCGGCTCGACCGCGCAGCTCGTCATCTCCTCCGAGGAGCAGATCGCGCCGGCGTGGCAGGAGGCGACGGCGGTGATGAGGACGGCGGACGCGACGAACGTCCTGATGCTGGAGGTGCCGGGTGCGGAGAACGACTTCCTCGCCGAGGAGATCATCCCGGGGACGACGCGGTCATGGTGGGAGGACGGAAGCGGCTACGGTGACTATCTGAGCGTGGAGGGAATAGTCATCGAGGGGGTCTATCACCCGGTCTGTATAACGTCGAGGCTGCCGACGATCCCGCCCTTCATGGAGCTGTGCAACGTAGCGCCGTGCGAACTCCCGGTACCGCTGCAGCACGCGATCGAATCGGTGGCTCGGGCCGCGGTCGATGCTCTCGGGCTGCGGACATGCGGTACGCACACCGAGATCAAGCTGATGGAGGACGGGGGGCTCGCGCTGATCGAGTCCGCCGCGCGATTCGGCGGCGCCATGATCCTTGCGCAAATAGAGCACGTCTACGGCTGTGATCTGGTCGGAATTCTGGCCGACGCGCTGCTCGGGCTCCCGGCCGACCCGCCGAATTCCATGCTGACCCCCCACGACGCCACCGGAGCAGCGTGCACGCTGTCCCTCCTGGCCACGAACGCCGCGGGGAAGCCGTGGTCGAAGGACCTGGTCTGGGACAGTCGCGCGGTCGACTGGCCGTCCTTGGTGACTCCCGGCACGAGCGTCGAGACCGCGCCGGGACTGACGATCCCGGACGGGACACCCATGCCGAAATACGAGCACAGCGGCGGAAAGATGGGCCTCGGCGGAGTTCTCTACATGACGTCGGCGGATTCCGGGACGCTCGTGCACGACGCGTACGCGGTTCTGAACGGCCTGGAGGACGCGTTGGCGCGGGGACGGCATGAGCAGACCGCGCCCGTGGTTCGGGAAAGAAGCGGGGGGTCAAGCAAATGAGCGGCATCGACATCCGGCGCATCGGCGGCCGAATAGGCGCCGAGATCACCGGTATCGACTTGGGTTCCACCATCTCGGATCAGCTGTTCTCCGAGATCAAGAAGGCGTTCCTCGACCACAAGGTGCTGTTCTTCCGTGATCAGGAGATCAGTGACGAACAGCAGTTGGCCTTCGCCGGCCGATTCGGCCCGCTCACCCACCGGCATCCACTGATGCGGACCGCCGAGCAGAGCCCGCAGGTCCTCGTCGTGGACGGGGAGGACCAACGCGCCAACCACTGGCATTGCGACATCAGCTTCACCGAGACCCCGTCGCTGGGAACCACGCTGCGGAGTGTGGTGCTGCCGCCCTACGGCGGAGACACGCTGGTGGCAAGTGGCGAGGCCGGCTACCGGGCTCTCCCGGCCGAGTTGCGGGAGGTCGCCGACCGGCTGTGGGCGGTGCACACCAACCGGGCGGAACAGCCGCGCCTGGGCACCAGGCGTGGTGACGAAGTGCGCCGGGCCTTCCTCGCCAAGCGGTTCGAGACCGCGCACCCGGTCGTCCGGGTCCACCCGGAGACGGGCGAACCCTCCCTGTTCCTCGGCGGCTTCGCCCAGCGACTGGTGGGAATGAGCCTCCGGGAGTCGCGGCCGATCATCGATGTGCTGCAGTCATACGCATTGCGTCCGGAGAACCAGGTCCGCTGGAACTGGCGGCCGGGAGACGTGCTCATTTTCGACAATCGCTGCACGCAGCATTACGGCGTCGATGACTACGACGGCCACAGGCGGCTGCTGCACCGCGTCTCGGTCACCGGCGATGTGCCCGTCGGCCTGGACGGCAAACGCAGCTACACGATCCATGCCGACGACGGGGATGAGGAAGGGCAATAGACATGGCGTTGCCAGATTCGTTTGCGCGCAGGCTCCGCGCCCGCGAGCAGCTTGCCGGTTACTGGATCTCGTGTGACAACCCTGTCGCGACCGAACGCATCGCCCGGCTCGGCTATGACTACATCGGAGTCGACGGCCAGCACGGGGTGCTGTCGCAGCCGGGTTGGAGCGCCGCGATGATGGCGGTGGACGCGGGACAACGCGCGGCGGGCCTGATCCGGGTTCCCTCCGTGGATCCTGTCGCCATCGGTGCCGCTCTGGACACCGGAGCGCGTGGCGTGATCGTACCCATGGTCGAAACGCCGGAGCAGGCCGCGACGGCAGTGCGGGCTACGCGGCACTGGCCTGCCGGAACCCGCAGTCTGGCCGGCCCCGTGCGGGCACAGTTCCGGCTCGGCGATGTCCCGGCCGAGATCGACGAGGGCGTGGTCTGCATCGTCATGATCGAGACGATGGCCGCCATGAACAACCTGGACAAGATCTGCGCGACTCCGGGCCTGGACGCCGTCTATCTGGGACCGGCCGACCTGTCCGTGGCACTTGGCGGACGGTACTTCGGTGATCCCGCGGTACAGCCGGCTCTGCTGGAGGCGACGACCGCCATCGCCGAAGCCGCACGGCACGCAGGTATCGCAAGCGGCATCCACTGCATGGACGGCAAGAGCGCGGCCCGGTGGCTGTCGGAGGGTTACACCTTCGCGACGGTCTCCAGCGATATCACCCACCTGGAACAGGCCGCGGCCGCGCACCTGGCGGCAGCCCGGGGGGCGGGAGCCTCATGAGCTCGGAAGGCCGGATCTACCAGTCCATGGAGGAGTTGGTCGGCAGCACTCCCCTGCTTCAGTATCGGCTGCCCGGCGTCCCGGCGGGTGTGCGGACACTGGCGAAGCTCGAGATGCTGAACCCGCTCGCCAACGTCAAGGACCGGGCGGTGCTCTACATGTTCCGTGCCGCCCAGCGATCGGGACAACTGCCGCAGGACGGGACGGTGATCGAGTGCTCGTCCGGGAGCACCGGGATCTCCCTTGCCGCGCTGTGCCTCCTGCACGGTCACCGCTGCATCATCGTCATGCCGGACAACGCCACCGTGGAACGGCAGCTGATACTGCGCAAGCTAGGGGCTGAGATCAAGTTCGTGCCCCATGGTGACGGACTGCTGTCCGCATGGGCGTACGCGGAGCGGCTGCAGAAATCCATACCCGGCTCCTGGCTTCCGCACCAGGACACCAACCCCGCCAACGCGCTGGCGCATTACGAGACCACCGGCCCCGAGCTGTGGCGGGACACCGCGGGCGAAATCGATGTGCTGGTATGTGGAGTTGGCACCGGCGGGACGCTGACCGGCATAGCGCGTTTCCTCAAGGAACGACGCGATGTCCATGTGGTCGCGGTCGAGCCCACCAGGTCGGCCGTCCTTTCGGGCGGCGAAGCGGGACCGCACGGCATCCCCGGGATCGGGGCGGGCTACGTCTCGGAAATCACGGACCTCGCGCTGATCGACGAGGTGATCGCGGTGTCGGACGACGACGCGGCCACCACGAGCCGGGAGATCACCCAGGCCACCGGACTGCTCGCCGGGATATCGTCGGGGGCGGCGGCACATGCCGCCCGTATCCTGTCCCGGCAGCCACAATGGTCCGAGGCGACGATCGTCTCGGTGTTCCCCGATTCCGGTGAACGCTATCTCTCGGCCGGCGCGGATTAATCAGGTTGAACTCGTGGAGTCCGGTGCCCGTGACGGTTCTTGATCGCTGCGGTACGACATGGTCATGGGCGGATTCCAGGCATCGTCGCAACGCATGATCAGTTGCTTGTTGTGGCGAGCAGAGTATGTAGGCGCTCGGCTGGGGTTTGCCAGCCGAGTGTTTTGCGTGGACGGCTGTTGAGTTCAGCGGCGACGGCGGCGAGGTGCTCGCGGGTGTGGGCTGTGAGGTCGGTTCCCTTGGGAAAGTACTGGCGAAGCAGGCCGTTCGTGTTCTCGTTGGAGCCTCTCTGCCAGGGGCTGCCGGGGTCGCAGAAGTAGACCGGCATGCCAGCTGCCGTGGCGAACTCGTGATGGCGCCCCATCTCGGCACCCTGGTCCCAGGTCAGAGACCGTTTGAGGTGCGTCGGCAGGTCCTGGACGGTGTCGAGGAGCGCGTCGCGGACCAGGTGCGGGGCTCGCCCGCTGGGAAGGTGGACGAGCATGAGGTAGCGGGTGCTGCGTTCGACCAGCGTCCCGATCGCGGATCCGTTGTTCTTGCCAATAATGAGGTCACCTTCCCAATGACCGGGCACGGCCCGGTCGCTGGCTTCCGCGGGACGCTCGCTGATCATCACCATGGGGACGGGAAAGCGCGGGGTGCGCTGCTGGGCCTGGCGGCGGGGTTTGCGCATGGCCCGTCCGGTGCGCAGGGCGCGTGCCAGCTCGCGGCGGAGTTCTCCCCGGCCCTGAACGTAGAGGGCTTGGTAGATCGTCTCGTGCACCACATGCATCTCCGGGCGGTCGGGGAAGGTCCGGCGGGGCTGCTGGACGATCTGTTCGGGACTCCAGCGGCTGCTCAAATGCCGCTGGATGAATTCCCGCAGTTCGGGACTCTGGCCGATCTTCCCGGGCTTCGGCCGGGGCCTGCGGGCATCGGCGCGGGACTGGGCGGCGTGAGGCCGGTAGTGCAGCCGGCCTCCCCGGCCGGGAGTTCCGTTGCGGCGGATCTCCCGGCTGACCGTGGACGGGCTGCGGCCCAGCTCCGCGGCGATCGCACGGACCGACGCCTTCTCCCGCAGTCGGTCGGCTATGTGGATACGGTCAGCCTCCCGCAAAGAGCGCGAAGGGCCCTTGGGGGCTCCCGGCCGCGTCACGGGCGGGCTGCCCTTGTGCCGGCCCGACGCCCGCCAGCCGTTGCGCCACCTCATGCCGGTCCGCCGGTCGATGCCGACAAGCCGGCATGCTTCACGGTTGCTCACCCCCTGGTCCATAAGCCGGAAGTATTCCTCCCGCTCACGGACCAGGATCCGGCGCCCTTGCGGCTTTCTGTTCGGCCGAATCTCGAACGTCATCGCACCCCTTGAGCTGGTGCGTTGCAACGATCACTGGAACCTAAGATGAATGAGGGGGCTTCTCGCTAGGCCGGTTGGGCTTCGCGACGGGCCAGCCCGGCCCGTAGAACGTTCAGGGCGCCCACGGTATCCGCGTGCGCGTAATGGCCGCACGAGATGCAGTGGAAGGTTTCCTGTGTGGGCCGGTTCTCCTGGGCGGTGTGCCCGCATGCCGGACACCGCCGGGAGGTGTTGCGGGCATCCACGGCCATCACTTCCCGTCCGGCGCATGCTGCCTTGGCGGTGAGGATCGTCAGGAACACCCCCCACCCGGCATCGGTGATCGAGCGGTTCAGCCCAGCCTTCGCACCGGCCCCGTTGGGCAGGAAGCCGCCCGCCTGTCCGGGGTCCGGCTTGGGGGCGGGGGCCCGGCTCATGTTGCGGATCTTGAGGTCTTCGTGCGCGATGAAGTCGTGCCCGCGCACGAGGTCGAGCGCGGTCTTGTGGGCGTGGTCCAGGCGCCGGTGGCGGACCTTGCGATGCAGCCGGGCCATCCTCTCCACGGCCTTGCGACGCCGCTTCGAACCGCGCTTGCACCGGGCGAGGGCCTGCTGCGCGGCCTGCAGCTTCGCTGCCGCCGTCCGGCCGTGGCGGGGGTTGGGCACGAACTCGCCGTCGGAGGTGGCGAGGAAGTTGGCTATGCCCATATCGATGCCGACCACCGCGCCGGTCGGCTCCAGCGGCTCGGGCTGGGCCTGCTCGGCGGTCAGGATCAGATACCAGCGCCGGCCCTCGCGCCTGACCGAGATCGTCTTGACCCCTGCCGACCACCACCCGGTGCCGGGGTGACGGGATCGTGCGGGGTGGCATCCCAGCGGCAGCCGTCGCCGTCCTTGGGGAAATCCACCGTGTCGAACCGCTTGGACGACCTAAAACGCGGATACCCCGGCTTCTCCCCCACCTTGACGCGCCTGAAGAACGCGGTGAACGCCCTGTCCAG
>NZ_JBSGDB010000152.1:0-18228 GCF_053602155.1 Streptomyces sp. NPDC004561 | reverse complement strand
CGGACAGCCCCGGGTTCCAGCCCTCCGCCGCCGCCCACCCGCTGATCACCGGCCAAGCGCATCGGGCACGAGTTCCTCGGGATCGTCGAGGCGACCGGCTCCGAGGTGAGCACCGTCCGGCGCGGTGACCTGGTGGTCGCGCCCTTCATGTGGTCCGACGGCGTCTGCGACTACTGCCGCGAGGGCCTGACGACGTCCTGCGAGCACGGCGGTTTCTGGGGCTCGGTCGGCTACGACGGCGGCCAGGGCGAGGCCGTGCGCGTGCCGTTCGCCGACGGCACCCTCGTCCAGCTGCCCAAGGACGCGGCCTCCGACGACCACCTGCTGTCCGCCCTGCTGACCCTCTCCGACGTCCTCGGCACCGGCCACCACGCCGCCCTCGGCGCGGGCGCCCGCCCCGGCGCCACGGTCGCCGTGGTCGGCGACGGCGCGGTCGGCCTGTGCGCGGTGCTGGCCGCCAAGCGGCTCGGCGCCGAGCGGATCATCGCGCTGGGCCGCCACGAGGTCCGCACCGACATCGCGCGCCGGTTCGGCGCCACCGACGTGGTGGCCGAGCGCGGCGACGCGGCCGTCGAGGCCGTGCGCGAACTCACCCGCGGGCAGGGCGCGCACGGGGTCGTGGAGGCCGTAGGCACCGAGCAGTCCATGCGGACGGCCGTCAACATCGCCCGCGACGGCGGCGCGATCGGCTTCGTGGGCGTGCCCCACGGCAGCGGCACCGGCCTCGACCTCGGCGTCATGTTCGACCGGAACATCGCCCTGCGCGGCGGCGTCGCCCCGGTCCGCGCCTACATCCCGGACCTGCTGCCCGACGTCCTCGACGGCACGATCGACCCCTCGCCGGTGTTCGACATGACCGTCGACGTCGAGGGCGTCCCCACCGGCTACAAGGCCATGGACGAGCGCACGGCCCTCAAGGTGCTGGTCACCAACGACCGGTGACCGCCGGGCGACCGGCAGCGGCAGGTCCGTGAGCGGACCCGAGACGGCGACCACCGCGCCCAGGCGATCGCCGTACGTTCCCGGCCGCCCGGGCCTTCACACCCAGCCGGCGCCGTCCGACCCCCACGGCACCGGAGGCCTCGCCCAGTCGGCCGGGCCGCCCGTGAAGGACACCGGCGGCAGGGCGTGCCGCAGCCGGCCGAGCGGGCTGTCCGTCTCGGCCAGCCAGGCGTCCGGGCCGTCGTAGGGCGCGCCGGTGGCCGGGGCCGGCCGGATCCCGTCCGTCAGCCAGTGGGCGGTGCGGGCCAGCGCCAGCCGCACGGACCGGCTCCCGCCCGCGTACGACTGCTCGGTCAGCGCCCGCAGCACGGCCCCCGCCAGCAGATGGCCGGTGCCGTGGTCCAGGGCCTGCGCGGGCAGCGCGCCGGGCCGGTCGGCCGAGCCCTCGGTCGCCGCGATGCCGGTCGCGACCTGCACCAGGCTGTCGAAACCGCGCCGCCCGCCCCACGGCCCGTACGCGCCCCACGCCGACACCTGCGCCACAATCAGCCCGGGACGCCGTTCGGCCAGCGCCCGCGGGGAGAGCCCGAACCGGTCGAGTGCGCCCGGACGGTAGCCGGTGACCACCACGTCCGCCGCGGCCAGCAGCTCCTCGAAGGTGTCCCGGCGGGTGCTCAGATCGAGGGTCGTGGACCGCTTGCCGAAGCCCGTGTCCGCGTGCTGGTCGGGGAGTTCGGGCAGCCAGGGCGCGTCCACATGCTGGCGGACGCGCTGCCGCTGGCCGGGCGCGGGGCCGCCGTGGTGCTGGCCGGCTGGGGCCCGCCGGAGCGCTGCGCCACCTCCTCGGTGGTGCGGGTGGCGACGAAGCTGGCCGATCCGCTGCGCAGTGCGCGCAGCTGGCGGCCGGCGCGGCGGGACGACCTGGAGGAGGTCGCCCAGCGGGCGGGGCTGAAGCCGGACGGCTCGGGACGGGTGTCCTGCCCGTTCGGGTACGCCGACCTCGACAGCGCCGTACGGGGACTGCTGTCGACCGGCCTGTTCGACGCGGCGATGGCGGCGACCGACGCCAAGCAGGTGGACAAGGAGCTGGCGGAGGCCCTGCACCCGCACCGGCGCCCGGACGGCACCGTGTGGATGCCGAACGTCTTCCGGTACCTGATCGCGCGCGTGCCCTAGGCCCTTGGGAAGGGCTTCGCAGTCTTCGCCCCGCACCGCGATCAGCAGGTTGGCGAGAAAGCTGCGGTGCCGGACGGCGGGCTCGGCGGTGACGGGGTTGCCCCGGCCACGGCACGCCGGCGGTCGGTCGACCCCCGGCGTGCCCGGTGGGGAACTCAGCCCATGAACTTCTTGAACTCGTCCGGGAGCTCGAAGTCCTGGCCGCCCTGCTGGGGCAGCCCGAAGGCGTTCCCGCCCTGTGCGGCGGCCTCGCGGCGCTGGGCCTCCTCCAGCTCCTGCTGCCTGCGCTTCATCGGGTTGCCGGAGCGCTGCTTGCCCTTGGCCTTCTTCTGCTGCTTCTTCTGCCGGCCGGGGCCGCCGCCCATGCCCGGGATCCCCGGCATGCCCGGCATACCGCCGCCCTGCGCCATGCGGGACATCATCTTGCGGGCGTCGAAGAACCGCTCGACCAGGTTCTTCACCGCGCTGACCTCGACGCCGGAACCCTTGGCGATACGGGCGCGGCGGGAGCCGTTGATGATCGTCGGGTCCTGGCGCTCGCCCGGGGTCATCGACTTGATGATCGCGGCGGTGCGGTCGACGTCCCGCTCGTCGATGTTCTGGATCTGGTCCTTGATCTGGCCCATGCCCGGGAGCATGCCGAGCAGCTTGGAGATGGAGCCCATCTTGCGGACCTGCTCCATCTGGGCCAGGAAGTCGTCCAGGGTGAAGTCCTGGCCCTTCTTGGACGCCAGCTTCGAGGCCATCTTGGCGGCCTCTTCCTGGCTGAAGGTCTTCTCCGCCTGCTCGATCAGGGTGAGCAGGTCACCCATGTCGAGGATGCGGGAGGCCATCCGGTCCGGGTGGAACGCGTCGAAGTCCTCCAGCTTCTCGCCGTTCGACGCGAACATGATCGGCTTGCCGGTGATCTGCCGGATGGAGAGGGCGGCACCACCGCGGGCGTCACCGTCGAGCTTGGAGAGGACCACGCCGTCGAAGCCGACGCCGTCGCGGAAGGCCTCGGCGGTGTTGACCGCGTCCTGACCGATCATCGCGTCGACGACGAACAGGATCTCGTCGGGCGAGATCGCGTCCCGGATGTCCGCGGCCTGCTGCATCATCTCGGCGTCGATGCCGAGGCGGCCGGCGGTGTCCACGATCACGATGTCGTGGACCTTGGACCGCGCGTGGTCGATGGAGTCCTTGGCGACCTTGACCGGGTCGCCGACGCCGTTGCCCGGCTCCGGGGCGTAGACGGCCACGCCCGCGCGCTCGGCGACGACGCTCAGCTGGTTGACGGCGTTGGGGCGCTGGAGGTCACAGGCGACCAGCAGCGGGGAGTGGCCCTGCTCCTTGAGCCACGTGCCGAGCTTGCCCGCGAGGGTGGTCTTACCGGCACCCTGCAGACCCGCCAGCATGATCACGGTGGGGGGCTGCTTGGCGAAGCGCAGCCGCCGGGTCTCGCCGCCCAGGATCGTGACGAGCTCGTCGTTGACGATCTTCAGGACCTGCTGCGCGGGGTTCAGCGCGCGGGAGACCTCGACGCCGAGCGCGCGCTCCTTGACGTTCTTGATGAACGAGCGCACGACAGGCAGCGCCACGTCGGCCTCGAGGAGCGCGATGCGGATCTCGCGCGCCGTGGCGTCGATGTCCGCCTCGGAGAGCCGTCCCTTGCCGCGCAGGTTCTTGAAAGTCGCTGACAGGCGATCGGAGAGAGTGTCGAACACGGCGCTCGCGGTCCTCGGGGTCGGTGACGGTCTTGAAGGGAATCGCCCTCCAGGGTATCCCGGCGCCGAAGACACCGGGGGAGGGTCATCCGCGCAGTGTCTCCTCCAGGACCCTGGCCGTCGACACCGCGTCCTCCCGCGCCAGCTGCGCCCCGGTGCCGGTGGTGACGTAGAAGGCGTCGACCGCGTTCGAGCCGAGGGTGCTGACGTGCATGCTCCGCACCCGCACTCCCGCCTTCTCCAGGGCCATGCCGATCCGGTGGAGCAGCCCCGGGGCGTCCTGGGCGCGGACCTCGATCACGGTGGCGTGGTGGGAGGCCGCCGTGGCGACCGTCACCCGGGGCGGCGGGGCCGTCCAGCCGCGGCGCCGGGGGTAGGCCGCGTCCCGCTCGGCGAGGCGGCCGGCGATGTCCAGGGAGCCGTCCAGGGCGCGGACCAGGTCGGCGCGGAGGCGGGCCGCCTGGGGCAGGGAGCCGTACTCGGCGGCCACCCGCCAGTTCAGCAGCAGCACCGAGCCGTCGTCGACGTCGTCCGGCAGCCGCAGGGTGCGCAGTTCGGCGGTGCGGACGGTCAGGCGGTGCACGGCGAGGACACCGGCGACCGCGGGGAGCACGGCCGGCTGGTCGGGGACGGCGATGACCAGTTCGACGCCGAGGGGTTCCGGCTCCCCCGGGGGCTCCTCCTCGGGGACCGGCTCGGTCTGCGCGCGCAGGGCGAGGACCGGGCCGCCGGTGCGGAAGGCCTCGACGGCCAGGCGCTCCTGTTCGGCCGTGGGCGCGGCCGGCTCGGGCTCGTCCGGGGCGTCCCCGGCGAGGAGGGCCGAGACGCGCCGGACCAGGTCGGCGACGAGGGAGCCGCGCCAGGAGGACCAGGCGGCCGGGCCGGTGGCGAGGGCGTCCGCCTCGGTGAGGGCGTGCAGCAGCTCCAGCGTGCTCTGGGTGCCGATCGCGTCGGCGACCGAGCGGACCGTGGCGGGGTCCTCCAGGTCGCGGCGCGTGGCCGTCTCGATCAGCAGCAGGTGGTGGCGGACGAGCGCCGACAGGACGCCCACGTCCGTGCGGTCGAAGCCGATCCGCGCGGCCACGTCCCTGGCGATGATCTCGCCGGCCACCGAGTGGTCGCCGGGCCAGCCTTTGCCGATGTCGTGCAGCAGGGCGGCGACCAGGAGCAGGTCGGGGCGGCTGACGCGGCGGGTGAGTTCGGAGGCGCGGACGGCCGTCTCGATCAGGTGCCGGTCGACCGTCCAGATGTGGACGGCGTTGCGCTGGGGGCGGCAGCGGACCCGCTCCCAGTCCGGCAGCAGGCGGCTGATCAGCCCTTCGGCCTCCAGCGCCTCCCAGACCTCGACGGTCGGGCGGCCGGAGCCGAGCAGGGTCACCAGTTGCTCGCGGGCCTCCGCGGGCCAGGGGGTGGGCAGGGGGCGCGCGGTGGCGGCCATGCGCCGTACGGCGTGCAGGGAGAGCGGGAGGCCGGCCTGCGCGGCGGCGGCCGCGGCGCGCAACGGCAGGACGGGGTCGCGTTCGGGGCGCGCGGCGCGGGCGAGCACGACCTCACCGTCCTGTTCCACGACCCCCTCGGCGAGCGGGGAGCGCTCGGGGACCGGCTTGCCGCCGCCCAGCATGGCGCGCAGGCGCGGGCGGACGGCCCGGGAGCGCAGCACGCGCCCCACCTCACGCCAGGTGACATCGCTGGCGTACGAGATGACACGCGCCGCCTCGTACACCTGCCGCAGCAGCGTGTCGGCGTCGAGGAGGCCCAGCCCGGCCGCCACCTGGTCCTGCTCCTGCAGCGCGAGGCGGTCGGTGGCGCGGCCGGTGGCCAGATGGAGGGCGTCCCGTACGTCGAGCAGCCGCCGGCGGGCGTCGTCGAGGCCCTCGCGCGGGGCGTCGGCGAGCCAGGAGGCGGCCACGGCCCGCAGGGCGGTGGCGTCGCGCAGACCGCCGCGGGCCTCCTTCAGGTCGGGTTCCAGGAGGTACTGCAGCTCCCCCTGGCGCGCGGCGCGCTCCGCGCACAGTTCCTGGAGTTCGGGCAGGCGCTTGGGGGCCTGGTTGCGCCAGTCGGCGAGGACGGCGGTGCGCATCCCGGCGGTGAGGCCGAGGTCGCCCGCGAGGTGGCGGGCGTCCAGCAGGCCGAGCTGGACCTTCAGGTCCTCGCCGGCGGTCTTGCGGGCCTCCGCGGGGGTGCGCACGGAGTGGTCGAGGGCGAGACCGAGGTCCCAGACGGGGTACCAGAGGCGGTCGGCGACGGCGGCGACCGCGGTGGGGTCGGAGCCGTCGTGCAGCAGCAGGAGGTCGAGGTCGCTGCGCGGGGACAGCTCGCCGCGGCCGTAGCCGCCGACGGCGACGAGGGAGACGCCGTGCGCCGGACCGGCCGCCGCGGTGAAGAGTCCGGCGAGCCAGCCGTCGGTCAGTTCGGCGAGGGCGGCACGGCGCGGCGGCCCGGACCGCGCCCCCTCCGTGAGGAGGCGCAGCCGGGCCGCCGCGTAGCCGCCGGGTCCCGAGCCTTCCGCTTCTGCCCGCACATCCGTACCCGTCACCCAGCGACTCCTGTTCCGTAGCTCCTGTGTCAGAGCGCGTCCGGGCCGCGCTCGCCGGTGCGGACCCGTACGGCCGTCTCGACCGGGAGGGACCAGACCTTGCCGTCACCGATCTTGCCGGTGCGGGCCGCCTTGACGATGACCTCGACGAGCTGGTCCGCGTCGTCGTCCTCGGCCAGGACCTCTATGCGGATCTTGGGGACCAGGTCGACGGTGTACTCCGCGCCGCGGTAGACCTCGGTGTGGCCCCGCTGCCGACCGTAGCCGCTGGCCTCGGTGACCGTCAGCCCGTGGACGCCGAACGCCTGAAGGGCCTCCTTGATCTCGTCGAGCCGGTGGGGCTTCACGACGGCCGTGATGAGCTTCATGCATCCACCTTCTTGGTCTGGGCGGCGGGGGCCTGGGCGGAGGCGGCGGACCCGAGGACGCCGCCGCCGGCGCCGCTGAAGTCGTACGCGGTCTCGGCGTGCTCCGCCCGGTCGATGCCGGAGATCTCCTCGTCCTGGGTGACCCGCATGCCGATGGTCTTGTCCAGGAGGAAGGCGAGGACCGCGGAGACGATCAGGGAGTAGGCGAGGACCGCGCCGACACCGGCGCACTGCTTCCAGAGCTGGGTGAAGGAGTGGTCGCCGTAGAAGACGCCGGTCGCGGCCGACTGGCCCTTGCCGCTGGCGAAGAAGCCGATCAGCAGGGAGCCGATGATGCCGCCGACCATGTGGACGCCGACGACGTCGAGGGAGTCGTCGTAGCCGAACCTGAACTTCAGGCCGACGGCCGCGGCGCAGGCGACACCGGCGATGGCGCCGACGGCGATCGCGCCGAGCGGGCTGACCGCACCGCCGGACGGGGTGATGGCGACGAGGCCCGCGACCGCGCCGGAGGCGGCGCCGAGGGTGGTGAACGCCCCGTGGCGGATCTTCTCGTAGGCGAGCCAGGCGAGCATGGCCGCGGCGGTGGCGATCTGGGTGTTGACGAACATCAGCGGGCCGACGCCGTCGTCGTTGCCGAGCCAGGAGCCGGCGTTGAAGCCGAACCAGCCGAACCACAGCAGACCGGCGCCGAGCATGACCAGCGGGAGGCTGTGCGGGCGCATCGGGTCCTTCTTGAAGCCGACACGCTTGCCGATGACGAGGATGACGCCGAGCGCCGCCGCACCCGCGTTGATGTGGACCGCCGTACCACCGGCGAAGTCGATCACGCCGAGTTGGTAGGCCCAGCCGCCGGTGCCCCAGACCCAGTGGGCGACCGGGAAGTACACGATCGTCGCCCACAGCACCAGGAAGATCGCCCAGGCGCTGAACTTCACCCGGTCGGCGAGGGCACCGCTTATCAGGGCCGGTGTGATGATCGCGAACATCATCTGGAAGACGGCGAAGACGAACACCGGGATGGTGTAGCCGGGCCACAGGTCCATCTTGCCGATGCCGGTCCAGCCGAGGTAGCCGGAGGTCCAGCCGATCAGTGAGCCGTGGTCCGTGCCGAAGCTCATGGAGAAGCCGTACAGCACCCACAGGATGGTGACGATGCCCATGCTGATGAAGCTCATCATCAGCATGTTCAGGGTGCTCTTGACGCGGACCATGCCTCCGTAGAAGAAGGCGAGGCCCGGTGTCATGATCAGCACCAGGGCGGAAGCAATGAGCATGAAGCCTGTGTTGGCGGACGACAGTTTGGGTGCGTCCGCCGCAAGCATGATGGCTGGTGCCATCGGCGTCTCCTCGTCGGTTGGTGCGGCCCCGTGCGGGCGGTGCCTGTGCGGTCCGGGCGGGTGAGGGGTGGGCCGGTTATGCGCCATGAGACTGGCGCAGCGCGGTTTCGGTGGAAGCCCCTCGTTGTTTCGCCGGGGTGACGAAGACGCCTTGCGTGTTACGGGTCGGTGAAGCGCGGGATGCCCGGCCGCGCGATCGTTATCGTGGCGCAACCTTCCGCGGAGGGGTTCTCCGGGGCGTCCCGGGGACATGGGCCGGCCGCGGCGGGCCTCTCGATGACCTGGCGTGGGGGAGCCGAGTCGAGCAGTTCGGGAGGCCCGGCCGCGGCCGGGGCTTGGGCGGCGGTCGCCGGGTCAGCCGGCCTCGGCGTGGTCCGGCAGGTCGACGGCGAGCTGCTCGGTGAGGGCGATCACGGAGGCGAGGCCGCCGTAGTCGCGCCCGGCCGTGTCGACCGTCTTTCGGATACGAGTGTTCACCCGCTCGGAGCGGACCTTCTTGGCTACTCCCATGGCCTGCGAGGCGTAATCGGCGCTGCGCTCGGGCTCGCGCTGGAGGAGGTGCACGGTGGCCATGCCGATCAGGTTCAGCGCGTACGACCGCTGGTGCTCCGCGTCCTTGGCGAACAGCTCCACCGCCCGCTGCATGAGCGGCTCGGCCAGGGAGGCGTAGGTGGGGCTGCGGCCGGCGACGTAGGCGAGGTCGCGGAAGGAGTGGGAGTTCTCGCCGTACAGCTCGGCCTCGGAGAAGAAGCGGATCCAGTCGGGGTCCGGCTCGTCCCACTCGTCGGCCTCGGCGAAGGTGTCCTCGGCCATGCGGACCGCCCGCTTGGTCTTGCCGGGCTGGCCCATGTTGGCGTACGCCCGGGCCTCCATCGCATACAGCATGGACTGGGTCCGCGGGCTGGCGCAGTCGCGGCTGCCGTACTGGGCGAGGTGGATCAGCTCCAGGGCGTCGTCGGGCCGGCCGAGGTGGATCATCTGGCGGCTCATGCTGGAGAGGACGTAGGAGCCGAGCGGGCGGTCCCCGGCCTCCTTGGCGGCGTGCAGGGCGAGGACGAAGTACTTCTGCGCGGTGGGCTGGAGGCCGACGTCGTACGACATCCAGCCGGCCAGTTCGGCGAGTTCGGCGGCGACCTTGAAGAGCTTGCGGGTGGTGGCCTCGGGCTGGGGCTCCTGGAGCAGGTCGGTGACCTCGTGCAGCTGGCCGACGACCGCCTTGCGGCGCAGGCCGCCGCCGCACTGGGCGTCCCACTGGCGGAACATCCGCGTGGTGGACTCCAGCAGGTCCAGCTCGGGCTTGGACAGCCGGCCCGGCCTGCGGGAGTCGGGCACCGGCTCGGTCCCGGGCGTGACCGGGCCGCCCGGGGCGGGCACCAGCCAGCGCTGCATGGGCTCGATCAGGGAGGGCCCGGCGGACAGCGCCAGGGAGGTGCCGAGGAAGCCGCGCCGGGCGAGCATCAGGTCGCTGCGCGAGAACTCGCTCAGCAGGGCGACCGTCTGCGGGCCCGTCCAGGGCAGGTCGACGCCGGATGCGGAGGGTGACTGGCGGGCGGCGCGCAGCCCGAGGTCCTCGATGGAGACCACACACCCGAAGCGCTCGGAGAACAGCTCCGAGAGGATGCGCGGGATCGGTTCGCGCGGGTTCTCCCCGTCCAGCCAGCGACGCACCCGCGAGGTGTCGGTGGAGATGTGGTTGGCACCCAACTGGCGTGCCCGGCGGTTCACTTGGCGGGCCAGCTCACCCTTGGACCAGCCGCTGCGCACGAACCACGAGCCGAGCAGCTCGTTGGGGCGCTTGTCAGCGTTCGTCTCGCTACCGCCGCTGCCGCCCACTGGAACGCCCCCATCCCTGAGACCACTTGTCGCCGAGTGCGCCAAGCCCTATCAGAATGCCGGTAAATACGGCCTCCCGTCCGCCGGTTCTCACTCTTCGAACGACCTGACGGCTTGCCTCCGGCATACCCATGAGTGCATGTGCCCCCAGGACCCGCACACTCACAGTAATCCTACGATCACCCGTCCAGCCACGGGGATCCCGGAAACGCCACCATTCGCCACCCCTTCGAATGAACTCACGGTCGGCCAGGCGCGATTCACTTGACATAGGACGGCTGGAAGTGGGCGGAGTGATGCACGCAGGGGGCG
This sequence comes from Streptomyces sp. NPDC004561, assembly GCF_053602155.1. Taxonomy (NCBI): domain Bacteria; kingdom Bacillati; phylum Actinomycetota; class Actinomycetes; order Kitasatosporales; family Streptomycetaceae; genus Streptomyces; species Streptomyces sp. NPDC004561. Next base: position 8,015 of record NZ_JBSGDB010000152.1, on the reverse strand, counting down.
CATGGGCCTCGTCTCACCACCCGATGCGCTTCAGGGCGCCGCTTTGACCTCGCGGCAGCACGGGGAGGCGGAGCCGTAGCGTTACGTTCCGCTTCCGTCTCGTTCCGTGTCGTAACCACCGGCGCGCTGGACCCGTTGGAGGGGGCATGGGCTTCACGATCGGCGGCATTCGAGAGATTCGTTCCGGCACGCGTCGGCGTGGCCGGTCCTCGGAGTGCACCGCTGTCGCCGAGTTCACCGGGCTGTGGGGCTGGGACGTGGCGCCGGGCGCACGGGCCGCGGCGGGCGTCTGCTCCTGCGGGAGCGCCGAGTGCCCCGCGCCGGGCGCCCATCCGCTGGACTTCGCGCCCGAGGTGCCGGCCGGGGCCACGCTGGACGAGGTGACCAAGGCCTGGGCGGAGTTCCCCGGAGCGTCGGTGATGCTGCCGGTCGGCCGGGCGTTCGACGTCATCGAGGTCTCCGAGCCCGCCGGCCGCCGTGCCCTGGTCCGCCTGGAGCGCATGGGCCTCCCGCTCGGTCCGGTGACCGCGACCCCCGAGGGCCGTGCCCACTTCTTCGTCGCGCCCGGCGCCGCCGCCGAGCTGCCCCGGCTGCTCTACCGCATGGGCTGGGACGACCCCTCCGCGCTGGACCTGCGCGGGCTGGGCCCCGGTACGCACATCACCGCGCCGCCCTCCGACCGCGGCGGCCTCGGCCCGGTGCGCTGGCTGCGCCCACCGGCCCTCGACTGCGCGACCCGGCCGCCGGCGGCCCGGCTGCTGCTGGGGACGCTGGCGTACGTGGCGCACCGGTCGCGGGCGTAGGCCCAGGAGCGCCGGGAAATCCCGGGCGCACCGGGAAGAGCGAAGCGCCCGTCCCCAACTGCACCTTGGGGGCGGGCGCTTCTCACGAACCGGTGGGCGGTGGATCCGCCGGGCGCTCAGTCGCCGATCAGGGCGTCCACGAACGCCTCCGGCTCGAACGGGGCCAGATCGTCCGCGCCCTCGCCGAGTCCGACCAGCTTGACCGGCACGCCCAGCTCGCGCTGGACCGCGACGACGATGCCGCCCTTGGCCGTACCGTCCAGCTTGGTCAGCACGATGCCGGTGATGTCCACGACCTCGGCGAACACCCGGGCCTGCACCAGACCGTTCTGGCCGGTGGTGGCGTCCAGGACGAGCAGCACCTCGTCCAGCGGCGCGTGCTTCTCGACCACGCGCTTGACCTTGCCCAGCTCGTCCATGAGGCCGGTCTTGGTGTGCAGGCGGCCGGCGGTGTCGATGAGGACGACGTCGACCCCCATCTCCTTGCCCTCCTTGACCGCGTCGAAGGCCACGGAGGCGGGGTCGCCGGCCTCCGGGCCGCGCACGGTGTAGGCGCCGACGCGCTCGCCCCAGGTCTGGAGCTGGTCGGCGGCGGCGGCACGGAAGGTGTCGGCGGCGCCGAGCACAACGGTGCGGCCGTCGGCCACGAGCACGCGCGCGAGCTTGCCGGTGGTGGTGGTCTTGCCGGTGCCGTTGACGCCGACGACCATCACGATGCCCGGCTTGCGGTCCTCGGGCTCGGTCCTGACCGTGCGGTCGAATTCGGTGCCGACGAGCTTGAGCAGTTCCTCGCGCAGCAGGCCGCGCAGCTCGTCGGGGGTTCGGGTGCCGAGCACCTTGACGCGCTCACGGAGCTGCTCGACCAGCTCCTGGGTGGGCAGCACACCGACGTCGGCGGTGAGCAGCGTGTCCTCGATCTCCTCCCAGGTGTCCTCGTCGAGGTGCTCACGCGACAGCAGCGTGAGCAGCCCCTTGCCGAGGGCGGTCTGCGAGCGGGACAGGCGGGCGCGCAGGCGGACCAGCCGGCCTGCGGTGGGCTCCGGGATCTCGATCTCGGGAGCCTCGACAGCGGGGGGCTCCTCTACGACGACCGGTGCGGGGCCGCCCGGGAGATCCACCTCCTCGATCGTCCGGCGCGGTTCGTCGCGCGGCGTCTCGGCCTCGTCGCCGACATGCGGCTCGGCCGGGGGCGCGGTGATGTCGGGCGCCTTGGGCGGCGGCGGGGGCAGCGGCTTCTTGCGCCGGGTGCCGACCACCAGCCCGCCGAGCGCCGCGAGCACGACCACGGCGATGACTACAGCAAGGATGACGGTTTCCATAACGCGTCCAGTATCGGCCATGGGGTGCGCCGTAAACCTGCTTGTGCCTTCCTCTGAGAGACAAACGCCACTTAAAGCAAGGAGTCGGAGCAAAGTACGATGGCCGTGGCTCCGTCGACGCGCGTAGAGTCCGACCGTTCCCCTTCCCCCCACCTCTAGGCACCTTCACCCATGAGCAAAACCGTCGAGACCGAAGGCGCTCTCGAGACCCGCGGCATCGAGCAGGTCCCGGACCACGAGCGCACCGGCAGGACCCGCGAGCTGTTCCCCACCTGGGTCGGCGCCAACATCAGCGTGCTGCTGCTGACCATGGGCGCGAGCCTCGTCGTGGCGTACCACCTGAACATCTGGCAGGCGCTCGTCGTCGCGGTCGCCGCTCCCGTCGTGTCGTACGGCCTGGTCGGGCTCATCGGCATCGCCGGCAAGCGGGGCGGGGCGCCCGGCATGGCGCTGTCCCGCGCGGTGTTCGGGCAGCGCGGCAACCTGCTGCCCGGCTCGCTGATCTGGGTGGCCCGCTGGGGCTGGGAGACGATCAACGCGGTGACCGGCGCCTACGCGATGCTCACCATCCTGGACATCGTGGTCGGCATCAAGGCCAACAGCGTGCTGGACATGGTGACGCTGCTGGTGTTCGTCGTGGCGACGTTCGCCATCTCCGGGCTCGGCATCAACGCCGTGCAGAAGTGCAACAAGTACGCGACCTACCTCTTCGGCGTCTTCTCGGTGCTGGTCCTGGTCTACCTGGTCGCGAACACGAACTGGTCGAAGGTGCTGCACCACGGCGGCGGCTCCACGGCCGCGGTGATCACCGGTGTCGGCATGATCGCGGCGGGCGGGGTCAGCTGGATCCCGACGGCGCCGGACTTCACCCGCTACCTGCCGCGCGCGGCGTCCTCGAAGGCGATCGTGGGCACGGCGGTCGGCGGCGCCGGCATCGTCGTCCTGCCCATGGTCCTGATGGGCGCCGTCATGGCGGTGTCCACGCCGGACCTGGCCTCGGCCACCGACCCGGTCTCCTTCCTCGGCGAGATCCTGCCGACCTGGATCGCGGTGCCGTACCTGTTCATCGCGCTGATCGGCATGCTGCTGATCAACTCGATGTCCATGTACTCGGCGGGCTTCACCGCGCAGACCCTCGGCATCAAGGTGCCGCGGCACTGGGCGGTGTCGGTCAACGCCGTGATCTCCCTGGCCTTCGGCGGCGTGCTGATGCTGGTGGCGACGAGCTTCATGGGCTCCTTCATCGCCTTCCTCTCCCTGCTGGCCGTCGCCTTCTCCGCCTGGGTCGGCGTGTTCGGCGCGGACATGCTGCGCCGTACCGAGTACGACGGCCGGGCCATGGCCGACACCACGCGCACCAGCGCCTACTGGTACAAGGGCGGCTTCTCCCCCGCGGCCGTGGCCGCCTGGGCGATCGGCCTGGTCTCGGGCCTGATGTTCACCACCTCGGACTGGTTCACCGGCCCGCTCGCGAAGAACAACTTCGTCGGCCAGTACGGCCTCGGCTGGGTCGCCACGATCGTGATCTCCGGCGTGCTGTACCTGGTCCTGCCGAAGCCGGCGGCTGCCACCCCGGCGCCGGCCGAGGCGCGCACCGAGGAGCGCGCGACCGCCGCCGTCTGACCGGGGCCGTGGGCCCGGGAACGGCCGTCCGGCGAGCCCACCGCCACCTCATGGCCATCTGACGCTCCGTCAGTTATCGTCCCCCTCCACCGCATCGCACCGGAGGGGGACTTCCCATGCCCGTCACGGTCGTACGTTTCAACCTCGTCGCGCCCGGCGCCACCCCCGCCGCCCTCTCCGCCCGTTACCGGGCCGCCCTGGAGATGGCCGCGTACGCGGACCGGCACGGGATCGCCACCGTCCAGACCGAGGAGCACCACGGCGCGGAGAACAACTGGCTGCCGTCGCCGTTCGCGTTCGCCGGCGCGGTGTTCGGCGCGACCCGCCGGATCGCCGTGACCGTGTCGGCGGCGATCGGCCCGCTGCACGATCCGCTCCGGCTGGCCGAGGAGATCGCCGTGCTGGACCTGCTCAGCGGCGGCCGGCTGGTGACGGTGGCCGGGATCGGCTACCGGCCGCAGGAGTACGCGCTGTTCGGCGTGGACTGGAAGCGCCGGGGCCGGCTCCAGGACGAGCTGCTGGAGACGCTGCTGAGGGCGTGGACCGGCGAGGAGTTCACCTACCGGGGCCGCAGAGTACGGCTCACCCCGCGTCCGTACACCGATCCGCACCCCCTGCTGCTGGTCGGCGGCTCCTCCAGGGCCGCCGCCCGGCGGGCCGCCCGGTTCGGGCTGCCGTTCTTCCCGAGCGCGCATCTGCCGGAGCTGGAGGCGTACTACAAGGAGAAGCTCACCGAGTACGGCACCGAGGGCTGGACGATGATGCCGGCCGCCGAGACCCCGCTGCTGCACCTCGCCGAGGACCCCGACCGGGCCTGGGCGGTCCACGGCGAGCACTTCCTGCACGAGGCGCGGACGTACGCCTCCTGGCAGTCCGGCGGGATCCGCTCGGCGGTGCGGTCGGCGGCCACGACCGTCGGGGAACTGCGCGCGGAGGGCGTGTACCGGATCCTCACCCCCGAGGAGTGCGTGGCCCAGGAGCCGGCCACGCTGGTCCTGCACCCGCTCGTGGGCGGCATGCCCCTGGAGGAGGGCTGGCGCAGTCTGCGGCTGTTCGCCGAGGAGGTGCTCCCCCGGCTGGGGTGACGGGCCGTACGACACCACCGCCCCCCGGTCCGGGCAGTGGCCGGGCCGGGGGGCGGGGAGGTACGAGGAGAGGGGCAGCGGGGACTTGGCCCTTCTCCCCGAGTCCGGGGGGCCGGATCAGCCCATCTCCTCCAGCGCCTTGCCCTTCGTCTCCTTGACGAACTTCAGGACGAACGGGATGGAGAGCGCCGCGAAGAAGGTGTAGATGATGTACGTGGCCGACAGGTTCCAGGTGGCCAGCGACGGGAAGCTGGCCGTGATGGCCCAGTTGGCGATCCACTGCGCGGAGGCGGCCACACCGAGGGCGGCGGCGCGGAGCTTGTTCGGGAACATCTCGCCGAGGAAGACCCAGACCACCACGCCCCACGACAGGGCGAAGAAGAGGACGAACACGTGGGCCGCGACCAGGGCGACCCAGCCCTGGGTGGCCGGGAGCTTGCCGTCGACCAGGTGGTAGGAGAACGCCCAGGCCTCCAGCGCGAGGCCGACGGCCATGCCGACCGAGCCGATGAGCGCGAGCGGCTTGCGGCCGATGCGGTCCACGAAGATCATCGCGATCACAGTGCCGACGATGTTGATGATCGAGGTCGTGAAGGAGTAGAAGAACGACCGCGTCGGGTCGACGCCGACCGACTGCCACAGCGTCGAGGAGTAGTAGAACGCGACGTTGATGCCGACGAACTGCTGGAAGACCGACAGGCCGATACCGATCCAGACGATCGGCTTGAAGAAGAAGCTGCCGCCGAGCAGGTCCTTGAAGGTGGACCTGTGCTCGCTCCTCATCGCGTGCTCGATCTCGGCGACGCGCGCGTCCAGGTCGACGCCCTTGCCCTCGACCTCGACGAGGATGTCCTTGGCCCGGTCCCGCTTGCCCACGGAGAGCAGGAAGCGCGGGGACTCCGGGATCGCGAAGGAGAGCATGCCGTAGAGGACGGCGGGGACCACCATCACGCCGAGCATGACCTGCCAGGCCTCCAGGCCCATCAGCTGACCGCGCTGGTTGCCGCCGGCGGCGTTCAGCAGGCCCCAGTTGACCAGCTGGGAGATGGCGATGCCGACGACGATCGCGGCCTGCTGGAAGGAGCCGAGACGGCCGCGGTAGGCGGGCGGGGCGACCTCGGCGATGTAGGCCGGGCCGATGACGGAGGCCATGCCGATGGCGAAGCCGCCGACGATGCGCCAGAAGGCGAGGTCCCACAGCGCGAAGGGCAGCGCCGAACCGACGGCGCTGATCGTGAACAGGACGGCGGCGATCTGCATGCAGCGGATGCGGCCGATCCGGTCGGCTATGCGGCCGGCCGTCGCGGCGCCGATGGCGCAGCCGATCAGGGCGATGGCGATGACCTGGGCGAGAGCCGCGGGGCCGATGTCGTAACGGCTGCGGATGGCCTCGACGGCGCCGTTGATGACGGAGCTGTCGTAGCCGAAGAGGAAGCCGCCCATGGCGGCAGCCGCCGCGATGAAGATGACGTGCCCGAGATGTTCGGGGTGAGCCGTACTGGCTCCTGGTTGAGGTGCCTGCGCTGTGCTGGTCACGTGAATCTCCTCGGGCCACGGCAACGCTGCCGGTGGGGGTGAGCCCTTCCAGGTCTCCAGTGGCGCATACGTACGCGCCGCTTACACCTGAAGGTAAAAGCAACGTTGCAGAGACTATGTCTTCAAGTTTCGAAGTCAATAGGGCGACAGCTGTGAGTTTCTAGATGTGTCCGACCACTCAATGTTCAAGAAGTGAACATCAAGTGAGGGGAACCATCCAGTGGATCTTCAGTAGGCTCAGCGAAGGCGCTGCGAGATGACCTTCGACACACCGTCGCCCTGCATCGAGACGCCGTACAGCGCGTCGGCGACCTCCATTGTGCGCTTCTGATGCGTGATCACGATCAGCTGCGAGGCCTCCTGCAGCTCCTGCATGATCCGGATCAGCCGCTGGAGATTGGTGTCGTCCAGGGCCGCCTCGACCTCGTCCATGACGTAGAACGGGCTCGGCCGGGCCTTGAAGATCGACACCAGCAGCGCCACGGCGGTCAGCGAGCGCTCGCCGCCGGAGAGCAGGGAGAGCCGCTTGACCTTCTTGCCCGGCGGGCGTGCCTCGACGTCCACGCCCGTGGTGAGCATGTTGTCGGGGTCGGTCAGGACGAGCCGTCCCTCACCGCCCGGGAACAGCCGGCCGAAGACGCCCTCGAACTCCCGGGCCGTGTCCCGGTAGGCCTCGGTGAAGACCTGCTCGACGCGCTCGTCGACCTCCTTCACCACCTGGAGCAGGTCGGCGCGGGTCTTCTTGAGGTCCTCGAGCTGCTCGCTGAGGAACTTGTGCCGCTCCTCCAGCGCCGCGAACTCCTCCAGTGCCAGCGGATTGACCTTGCCCAGCTGCTGGTACGCCCGCTCGGCGGCCTTCAGCCGCTTCTCCTGCTCCGCGCGCACGAACGGCCGCGGCTGGTTCCGGGGGTGCTCGGGGTCCTCCGGCAGCACCTCGCCGTCGGCGGGGGGCGAGGGCGGCACGGGCTGGTGCGGCCCGTACTCCGCCACGAGTCCCGCCGGCTCGACACCCAGCTCCTCCAGCGCCTTGGCCTCCAGCTGCTCGATCCGCAGCCGCTTCTCGGCGCCGAGTACCTCGCCGCGGTGAACCGAATCCGTCAACTTGTCGAGTTCGGACTTCAGTTCACGTCCGGCGGTGCGCGCGGCGGCCAGCTCCTGCTCACGCAGCGCCTTCGCGGCCTCGGCGGCGGCCCGCTCCCGCTCGGCGCGGGCGAGGGACACCTCGACGTGCGCGAGCAGCTGACGGGCACCGGAGGCGACGGCCTCCGCCACGGCCGCCTCGTGCCGCAGCCGGGCCCGGCGCTGCTCGGCACGCGCGCGTGCCTCGCGTTCCGCGCGGGCGGCCCGGTCGAGCGAGTCGGCCCGCCCGGCCAGCCCCTTGACCCGCTCCTCGTGGGTACGGACCTGAAGCCGGGCCTCCATCTCGGTCTGCCGCGCGTTGGCGCCGTCGGCGGCGAGCCGGTCCCGCGCCGAGGTGTCCGGCTCCTCCTCCACCGGCATCTCCTCGGCGACGGCCAGCCGCTCCGCCAACTCCTCGGCCTCCTGCACGGCCTTCTCCAGCGCCTCCTGGGCGCGCGCGGCAGCGGCGGCGGACCTGGAAGGCCACCCGCACCGGGTTGTGGGTGTCGATGTTCTTCGTCAGGCCGTAC